>CAMBOH010000126.1 GCA_945869305.1 uncultured bacterium | reverse complement strand
AGGCGTTGCCCTGGGCTATGCGCTGTTGCCCCTCCGGGGCGTGCCTTGAACGCTTGTGTCACATAGGCGTTGCCCTGGGCTATGCGCTGTTGCCCCTCCGGGGCGTGCCTTGAACGCTTTTGATTTTATAATCTCATCATCTTATGTCTGCTCCCCTTGGCCGTCCGCCGCTGTGGTATCGGGATTCACCTGCATCTGCATGAGGTAGGCGTAGAGGTTGTGCGGGTTGTCGAGTCCCATTTTGCGCGAAATCATCTGCTTCTTCTTCTTGCAGTATTCGGGCGTGATGTTCAGCAGGCGGGCGATTTCCTTGCTTGTCAGGTTGATGCTTACCAGCGAGAGGTAGCGCAGCTCGTTGGACGTGAGGGTAGGGTGCGCTTCGATGAGTCGCATGAGGAACGACACGTTGACCTGTTCGAAATAGGTGGTGAAATCGCGCCATTCATCGGTCGAGTCGAGCTGCCGTTGGAGCTGTGCGATGTTCTTGCGCAGGGCCGGGTTGCGTTCGCCTCCCTTCTTTTCAGCTTCGAGGAGCTGGTGGAGCAGGGCCCGCAGCTGGTCATACTTGTTGGCCGCCATGAGCGTTTTTGACATCAGTTCCTGGTTGCGCTGTTCCATGGCCAGCTGTGCCCGTGTCTGTTCCATTTCAGCCTGTTGCTGCTGTTGTGCCAGTTCGGCCTGCAGCCGCTGTTCGCGTTCGAGCTGCTGTTGCCTTTCGAGTTCGGCCACCTGCCGTTGGCGGCGGCGTGCCCTGATTTGGAACAGCAGTGCGCAGGCCGTTGCCACCAGACAGGCCACGCTGAGCACCATGAGCAGGAGCATGAGCCGGTGGCGCGTGTGGAGGCTCTGCATCTCCTGCTGTTGCCGCTCCAGGTCGAACTGCATCTGGAGGCTCTCGATCTGTACCTGCTTGCGCGCCTGCTGCAACCGTTGCGAGGCGTGGATGAGGGAATCCTTGAAGAGCAGTGCATCGCGGTAGCTTTCCTGCGCCTGCAGGGCCTCGGCCATGAGGTCAAACAGCGTGCAGCGCGTGCCCGGGTCGTCGGTCTCGCGTAGCAGCCGGTCCACGATAGCCACCGTCTCGCTGTGGAGTCCGCAGGCCAGCGAGGTACGCGCCTTGAGCAGCCTCAGGTCGGCAGGCACGGTGGCCGTGTCGGCATGGTTCACCGTGTGTGGCAGCAGGGCATGCTTCACGAGCGCGTGGGCCTGGGCCGGATGTCCGGCAGCCAGCAGGTAGTTGACGTGGGCAGAGAGCAGGGGGATGGAGTCGGCAGCCGAGTGGGCCAGCAGGCGGTCGGCCACGCGCAGGTAGGGAAGGGCGCGTGTCGTGTCGGCCGCATCGATGTAGAGGTTGGCAATGTTGAGCGCGCAGCCCCCGCAGAAGGCCGACTGTCGCTCGGAGGGGGCGATGAGCGCGTAGATGTCGAGATACTCCTTGAGCGCGCGGTCATTCTGGTTGTCGAGCATGTACACCCCTGCCATGTTGTTGCGTATGCTCAGCACCTTCCGCCTGTCGAGGTGGGCGGTGGCGATGTGGTAGGCCTGGGAGAAGTGCGTCAGGGCTTCGGCATAGTTATACTGTTCGGCCTGGTTGATGCCCAGGTTGGTGTGTACCCAGAACAGCTTTTCGGGATGGTGCTGTTCGTCGGCCAACTGTTTGGCGCGGAACAGCAGGCTGTAGGACAGGCGGTATTCCTTGTGCATGGAAGCCCCTGCGGCCTGCTGGATGAGCCGGTCGATGGAGTCGGTGTGCTCGGTCTGTCTGGCAGTACACGGCAGGCAGGCCGCAAGCACGCAGAGGAAGGACAGAAGGTGTGTTTTCATGTTTTGCGAAGGGCGTGGGGTGACACGTCTGCAAATGTATATCAATTCTGTGAGCTACGGTTTTGTGGGGCTGAAGAAACGCTCAGGGCACGGGGTCGTAGCCGCTGCCTCCCCAAGGGTGGCAGCGCAGCAGGCGGCGCAGGGCCAGCCACAGTCCCTTCAGCGCGCCGTGTTTCTGGATGGCCTCGATGGCATATTGCGAGCAGGTGGGCGTGAAGCGGCAGGCGGGCGGCAACATCGGAGACACGTAGCGCTGGTAGAAGCGTATGGGAAGGATGAGCAGCTTTTTCATGATTCGTCGGTAGTTTTTGGAGCCTTTTCGAGCCTTTCGGCCATTTGGAGCAGCAGGGTGTTCATGCGCTTTGTCACGCGGGCGGAGTCGACGGGCTGGGCGGCGAGCCAGATGAAGGCAATGTGGAGTGCTTTGCCCTCGGGCAGGCGGTTCCACAGCAGCAGCTTCTGCAGGCGGTAGGCTTCGCGCAGCTGTCGTTTGGCACGGTTGCGGTCGACGGCGTGTCGCAGGCGTCGTTTAGAGACGCTGAGGAGCACTTTGACGCGCGGCCCGTGGCCCTGGTAGGGCAGGACGCGGAAGGTAGCCCTCAGCGGGAACATGCTGAGCGAGCTGCTTCCGGCGCCGAACAGGGCCTCGATTTCGTTGGTGAGGCAGAGGTGTTCGGGTTTTGGAAAGGTGTGGGTAGCCATGGGTGACGGTGTGGTGCAATTTACTCTCGTTTCACAAGTTGAGTCAGAGAATAAGCGCAAGCGTTCAAGGCACGCCCCGAAGGGGCAACGAGCACATAGCCCAGGGCATCGCCCTGGGTATGATGAAGCGATGAAGTGCGCCCTGCAAGGGCAAAAGCATTAGCGTGCAAGCGTTTATAGAGACGCTTTTGCATAAGATTG
>CAMBOH010000125.1 GCA_945869305.1 uncultured bacterium | reverse complement strand
AAAGTTAGTGCAAGGTGAGAGCAATGGAAAGAAAACAACGCAGTTTTTTTCATTTTGCACTGCCGAGCCTCAGCCTGACCCATTAAAAGCAGTGGATGATGGAATGAAGCGAAGCCCTCCATAACAAGAGCGCTCGTACCGACCCAAGACAAGAGGCACTAACGACTGGGAGAGCAGGCCTTCACCCGCTCTCCCAGTCGTTAGCATTACTCTCACCTTGAATGACACTCAAGGGCCAATCAATAGTTCATCTCTCCGTGGTCATCGACATCCTCAACGTCGGCGAAGTTATACGACTCACCATGCTGGCTGACATCCAAGCCGATACGCTCGCTCTCGCGGCTCACACGCATGGGAATCATCTTGTTCACAATCCAGTAGAGTGCCATGCTCATGACAAAGGTATAGACCACGACCAACGCAATGGCCAGCAGATGGCAGAGGAACACCACAAAGCCCTCCGCGCTGCCTGCCAACAAACCTTCGGGCAGGAAAATGCCAGTCAGCACCGTACCCACAATACCGCCCGTGCCATGTGTGGGGAACACGTCGAGGGCATCATCGAGCCGCCGCGAGCGGTCGCTCCAATGACAGGCACAGTTGCATATCAGTGCGGTCACGAAGGCAATGAAGAGGCTCTGTCCCACACTGACATAACCGGCCGAGGGAGTGATGGCGACCAAACCGACCACAGCTCCCACTGCGGCTCCCATGGCCGATGCCTTGCGGCCCATCAGGGTGTCGAAGAAGAGCCAGGTGAGCATCGCTGCGGCACAGGCCGTATTGGTATTGAGGAAGGCCTTGACTGCCACGGCATCGGCATGGAGCGAAGAGCCCGCATTGAAGCCGAACCAGCCCAACCACAACATGGCTGCTCCCAATACCACGTAGGGTATGTTGGCCGGAGCATCGCTCTGGTCCGGACGCACACGGCGGCCCAAGAAGATGGCACCGGCCAGCGCGGCCACACCCGAAGAGGCATGTACCACAATACCGCCCGCAAAGTCTACCACTCCCCACTGGCGGAACAGCCCGTCGGGATGCCAGGTGCAATGGGCCAACGGACAATAGATGAAGAGACAGAACAGCACCATGAACACCAGATAGGCCGAAAACTTGACACGCTCGGCAAAAGAGCCGGTGATGAGCGAAGGCGTGATGATGGCAAATTTCATCTGGAACAGGGCATAAAGCGCCAAGGGGATGGTGGGGGCCAGCAGCTCATGGGTCTTGGCACCGACTCCATCAAACAGGAAGAAGGTAGCGGGATTGCCGATCACGCCGCCCCAGTCGTCGCCAAACGACAGGCTGAAACCTACCACCACCCACAATACACTGATGACGCCCATGGCCATAAAGCTCTGCAGAATGGTGGAAATGACGTTCTTCTTGCCTACCATGCCGCCATAAAAGAAAGACAAGCCCGGTGTCATCATCAACACGAAGATGGTGGCGGTTATCATCCATGCCACATCGGCCGTATCGATGGCTTCATCGGGCTGCCATAACTGTGGGTCATCGGGAAGGAATGCGCCTGCCACACACAGCACGCTGGTGAGCAACATGAAAATGAGCCACTTCTTCTTAAACTTCTTCATAGTTTTTGTGTTTTTGTTTGCCAAGCGTTCGCGCTTCGGCCCAAGCTGCAGGACTGGGTGCCACCTGTTTTGCCACACGCTTCAGACGGCTTCGTCCAAAAGGCATTGCGCTCCGCCCAACTGTTTGACATTTAGTTTGTTTTGCTTACTCGCTGCAAGGATAAGAAGAATACTTTTGACGTTACGTAATAAGAAGGATTATTTTTCAAACATTTTGTCCAAACACAAGTAATTCCTCCCGCAACCTTTCATCTACCCCTCCCCTAACTCCGGTCCAGCGGTTCCGTATAGTATGGAAACAAGCGTTCGAGGCACGCCCTGCAGGGCGTGCCTCGAACGCTTGTCAACCAGCAGCGGCTACTCGCGAACAGGCATCCTATAACAAGTCCAGCGTGTCACACACACAAGCTCACGGCCATACCTCTTCGTCTCCCAGTACATCCTGAAACATACGCCGGTAATACGCCGCCTTCTTTTCGAGCGACAGAGGGTAGGCCCGGCTGCTGCTGGGCATACGGTACAGGCGTAGCTCCCTTGTGCCAAAGCGGACGGGAGTGTAGCTGCCTATCTGGGGGAGCGGTGCCCGAAAGTGTGCCAGCAGGGTCTCTGTGGCTTTCTGGCCTGTGGTGACCACGGCGCGGCACGCCGGCAACTCCAGAAGTAGGGCATCCAGGTCGGTGGGGGTAACCACCTCAAGGTATTTGTCAGAAGCATTGTCCTGCAGGCGGCGTACCTCGGTGGCTGTGTCATACAGGGCGACACCCACCGTTTGCAACAAATCTACAATCAACGGCAAACGGAAGGTGCGGTGGGGCGCATCGACAAAATAGTCGCGGTCGTTCCGGAACACCACGCCGAATATGCGCCACATGTCGTTCTGGAAATTGGGATAGAAGAAATCCATGCTCCACCGCTTGCGCTGCGGAGGGAAACTGCCCAGCATGAGAACACGAGCCTGCTTCGGCAGAAAGGGTTGAAGGGGATGCTGCTCTATCATCTGGACCGGTTGTTACGAAGGTTGGCTTCTTGGGGATTATGAGGCTATGGGCCAAGAAGGGGCGTGCCTTGAACGCCTGCACTTGTTCTCCGATTGGGCTTGCGAAGCCTGAATCAGGTTTTATAGAGTTTTTCAAGTTTCGCAAGTATTCACTTGTAGCTGACAAGCGTTTAAGGAGCGGGCTGAAGGCCCAATAAGCGCATAGCCCAGGGCGACGCCCTGGGTAGATTAGCCGCCGCTATTGCGCCCTGCAAGGGCAAAGATTGTGCAAGTGAGAGCAAAGCCAAGCTTGCTTGA
>CAMBOH010000124.1 GCA_945869305.1 uncultured bacterium | reverse complement strand
TAGACAGATGTAAGACAGATATCTGTTTAAAATCTGTTTGACATCTGCGGATTAATAGACACAGCAGGCAGGATGCCTGCTCTCCCAGTGCGCCGTCGCGCGTCTCCGGTCTGTCCGCAGATGTTAGACAGATGTAAGACAGATATCTGTTTAAAATCTGTTTGACATCTGCGGATTAACAGACACAGCAGGCAGGATGCCTGCTCTCCCAGTGCGCCGTCGACTCCATACAGATATTTACGAACATTCTCGGCCCATTCGCGGTCATTTACGTTCCCCAAAGAAAAGAACGTGAATTGCCGTGAATGGTCCGCAAATGCGTGTGAGTGATGCGACGGTATGCGTTCGGGGTGCGGCCCGATGCCATAGAGGGCAACAAGCGTTCAAGGTGCGGGCTGAAAGCCCAACAAGCGCATAGCCCAGGGTATCGCCCTGGGTAGATATGAGGCGATAAAGTTCGCCCTGCAAGGGCAAAAGCGTTAGATTTCATGGGTTTTGTATCCATGCTTTTTCCCTTTGTGTCAATGCTTTTGCCCTTGCAGGGCGCATTTGCGGCGGTCAACCCACCCAGGGCGCTGCCCTGGGCTATGTGCTTGTTGGGCTTTCAGCCCGCTCCTTGAACGCCTGTTGTCTCTATGCGATTGTTGGGCTTTCGGAATAAGAAAAACAAATCTTTCAGCTTTGTTTTTCGTTCTTCTCTCGCCTTGCACTATCTTTCCATAAGATAGGCTGCATTCGGCCAAGCAAAAGCAAATCCTGCGGAGTTTTCTTTTGCTTTGCGCTCATTTGCACTATCTTTTGATAAGATAGGCTGCATTCGGCAAAAAGCTCAAGCAAGCTTGGCTATTTGCGCTCATTTGCACTATCTTTGCCCACAAAATAGGGCGGCTTGAAGGCCGGCCATGATTCGACATCCGAAAACATTCTATTCATTCTAATACTAACTTTAAATCTGTTGCTTATGAGACGACTCATCTCTTTGGCTCTTCTGGCTCTCTGCTGCACCCTGCAGCTGATGGCCGACAAGGTGACAGGCTCCACGACACTACCAGCAGACGGCAGGCCGGAGCACGTGTACACCATGGTCTCGGGAGGGGGGTATTATTCTAACCCTCTGACAGCTCCCACGCAGACAGCCGAAAACTACGGCCTGTTTGCCTTCTATCCCGTCGACGGACTGGATAATACGTACTACATCTACAGCTACAAAGCCAGGAAATGGCTGAGCTTCACAAAGGCCGGCAGCTACAGCAATGGCCGCGACTTTGTGCAGATGACTGATGAAAAAACCGAAGGCGCCTACTTCTACGTATATAACTACGCCGACGACAACTACCAGATTGCTCCTTACAACACCAACGGACCGGCCTCGAAGTACCTCAACTGGTTCCAGGGCATCAACAGCAATCCGCTCGACGGCACCAACACACTGGGCCTCTGGCAGGACGGTGGTGCAGCCGATGCAGGCAGCCGCTGGACCTTCAGCGAGGTGGTGATCGAAGAGTATGTCTACACCTTCATCCTGCCCGATGGGGTGACCGTGACTGTTGGCGGCCAAACCTACAGCAACGGCGACCAGTATGCCTGTGAGGGTTCACTGAAGCGCAGTGAGGTGACAGTGGCTGTTGGTGCCGACCAGTTTGCCACCATCTCCATCAACGATGTGGCCCGCACGGTGACGGTCAACGTGGTCGACCTTCCCCAGCAGGAAGCCAAGCAGCCCTACACCCAGGCCGTGCTCTATCCTGCCCAGCAGACCGCTGTCGGTGCCGCATCACTCAGCCGGGACGGTGACGTATACACCCTCCAGAACAACGTGCTGGCAGCCAGCTTCATGAAGGTAGGCGAGGCCCTCTACTTTGCTGGGTCAAAGGCCATGGACCTCCAGGCCGGTACCGAACCCTTCACCGTGGCCTTCGGCAGCGGCGAGGTCGTGCCTGCTTCGGCCATGACCCTGGTGAGCCTCGAACCCCAAGAGCTTGTGCCCGACGAGAATGCTGTGGGCGGTGCCGAACACTTTGCCGGCAAGGCCCTGGTGGCACGCTATGACTATACTTATAAAGGTACGGCCCTGCAGATTCTCTGGAAGGCTGTGCTGCGCGACGGAAGCCACTACCTGCGCACCGAAATGGAACTGACGGGCGTGGACGATGTCGACATGTACAACGTCATCCCCCTCCTCTATAACGTGGATACCAAGCTGGCCGGCTCGACACCGGCCGTGGTGGGCAATACCCGCGGTGCGGTGTTGATGAGCAACAAGATCTTTGCCGGACTGGAGAACCCCGTGGCCTACAACACGGTAGGTGAAGCCAGTGGCGAAGAGGACAAGTGGACACTCGACCGCACGCTCGACAACGTGGCCCTGACTGCCTCCAGCTGGGAGCAGGTGCCCGAAAACGAGGTGCCCAACCGAGTGATTGAAGCCACCGGCGCAAGCTACCCCAACGTGTATGCCGTCACGCAGGATGGCGTGTCGCTCACGGCCAACCAGCGCGTGGAAATCACCGTGACCTACACGAGCGGCAACCACCGCCTCAACTTTGGCGGTGCTGACCTGCTCGAAGCAAACGGTTCGATAGCAGCCAGCGACTATCACAGCGGTTTCTCGGGCACCCAGGCTCAGGACAACACGTTCAGCTTCATCGTGCCCAACGACGGCACGTACAGCCTGCGCGTATTTGCCCAGAACCGGTCTGAGTCAATCGACGCATCGAGCACGATGAGCGTGAAGATCTACAATGCCAAGGCCGGTGCTGTTGTCTCTTCCGACATTGTCGGCATCCAGGGTCTCTGGAGCCGCAACACCACACTGGCTGCCGGCGAGACCTGGAAAATCAGCGGCGTGGTCGGCCTGATCGCACAGGACGGTGCAGAAGGCGACTCCAACATCCACAAGACACAGAAGCGCCGCTCCTTCCTGGCCTATTCAGAGCGTGAGCGTGCCGTACCCTGGCGTCCGAATCCCGCCTACATCTCCTGGTATGAGCTGAACATCAACCGCAACAATGCGCAGGA
>CAMBOH010000123.1 GCA_945869305.1 uncultured bacterium | reverse complement strand
GCGAAACCAGTCCCAACACACCCAGAATGACAATGACCACTGAAATCACAGTGGAGAGTACCGGGCGGTTAATGAATCTATCTAATTGCATGAAACTTTTCTTTTAGACCTTTAGACCATTAAGTGTAATTTCGCGTGTGGCGGTTTAGTCCTGGCCGGGCATTTTGCCGTCCTTCAGAGCCTGTTTGGCCTTTTGTTCGGCCGCAGCGGCCTGTTGGGGGGTAATGGGGTTGATCTGCATGTCGTTCTTCAGCTTGCTCACCCCGTCGACCACGATGCGTTCGCCGGCTTTCAGGCCGTTGGTCACCACGTAGTTTTGTCCGTCGTGCTGTACGAGCACTTCGATTTCGCGGCTTTGCACCTTGTTGCCGTTGCCCACCACGTAGACGAACTTCTTGTTCTGGATTTCGAAGGTCGCCTTTTGGGGAATGACGATGGCGTCCTTCTGGCTTACAGGCACCAGGACGGAACCCGTACCGCCCGAGCGGAGCACGTGGCCCGCGTTGTCGAAGGTGGCTCTCATCTGGACAGAACCCGTGTTTTGGTCAATCACGCCACTAATGGTGCTGACCACGCCGCTTTGGGCGTATTCCGTGCCGTCGGTCAATACGAGCTTCACAGGGGGCATCTTCGAAATGGCAGCAGACAGACCGCCCTCTTCGCGGGTGAGGGCCAGCAGCTGCTTTTCGGTCATGGAGAAGTAGACGTACATCTTGTTGATGCTCGAAACGGTTGTCAGCGGCTGTGCGCTCGATGCACTCACGAGGCTACCCACGCGGTAGGGGATGGTGCCTACCACACCGTCCGAGGGACTTGACACCGTACACCAGCGCAGGTTGTCCTGTGCGCTTTGCAGCTGTGCCTGGGCTGCTGCCAGCTGGGCCTCATAGCTTTCGAGGGTGTTCTTGGCCATTTGCAGGTCATAGCTCGAGATGATTCGCTGGTCGAAGAGCACCTGCTTGTTCTCTACGGTCAGCTTCTGGGTGGCTATGCTGGCTTTGCACACACGCACCTGGGCCTTGGCGGCATTCACGGCTGCCTGATACTGCTCCGAGTCAATCAGGAAGAGGGGCTGTCCCTTGCGCACAGTGGCACCTTCGTCCACCAGCAGCTTGGTGAGGTAGCCCGACACCTTCGGGCGGATTTCGATGTCCTGCATACCCTTGATGGTTGCGGGATAGGAGGTTTCAAGTTGGGCTTCAGTGGCATTGAGGGTCACCACGGCGAAGTCGTTGTTCGCTTCGGGCATTTGCGATGACTTGCTGCCGCAGGCTGTAAGCAGCCAGGCGGTGAGCATCCATAAAACGGTTTTCTTCATGTTGAGATTATTTATAGATGATTTTGATGTGTATGCTTGCTGTGGGCTCAGGCCGTAGGCATAGGAGGCCCAGGTCGGTAGGGCAGGGCACAGGCGAGGGCAAAGGTAAGCCAAAAAACTTTTTGACGCCTTGTAGTTTCTCTCCAAATGTGCGGCCGTTATGTTTTTTTATATCGGCGTACAGCTGAATTTTAGCTTTTAATAGGCGCAGTTTGCAAAAAGGGTGTTTAACGGCGGTGACGTCAGCAGTTTCCGATGTGCAGGCAGGCTCAGAATCAGGGGCCCTAACCTTGATTCTGAGCCTGCTTCTCGGTGATCCAGTCAGGGCTGTAGCGGCTTGGGCGTCGGGGGTCTTACTGCAGATAGCGGTTGGAGGCCCATTCGGTCGCGATGGTTGTGGCATCGCCGTGTCCGGGCAGCACCTGCACTTCGGGAGGCAGTGTGAGGATGCGTTGTCGCAGGCCTTCGATGAGTTGTATCTCATTGCCTCCGGGCAGGTCGCAACGGCCTATTTCGCCCCGGAACAGGCTGTCGCCGCTGAAGAGTACGCCCTCCTCTTCGAAGTAGAAGCACACACCGCCCGGTGTATGGCCCGGTGTGGCAATGACGCGGGCCGTGAGGCTTCCCACCTGGAGCTTGTCGCCGTCCTTGAAGTAGCGTGCCTCGGGTGGCAGTTGCAGCGGGATGGGGCGGTGCATGAAGCGGGCCATCTGTTCGACCGACGATTCGTAGGTCTGGCGTTCGGCGTCGCAGAGTTCGATGGGCACACCGTATGTGTCGTAGACGAACGACGCGCCGAAGATGTGGTCAAAGTGGCCGTGGGTGTTGAGCAGGCGGGTCAGCGTGAGTCCCTTTTGGGCGATGAAGTCGCTGATGGCCTTTTGCTCTTCGGGGTAGAATGCGCCACAGTCGATCAGGGCGGCCTGTCCGGCCTCGTCCCAAACGAGGTAGCAGTTCTCCTCAATCATGTTTACGATGAAGCGGGTGATGTGCATGGTTCAGAGGGCTATGTAGATGGCTTTTTTGGTTTCGAAGAAGGGTTCGCTGAAGAAGTCGCTGAGCTGCCACTGCTCGCTGCTGTGCCTGAAGTCTTTCAGCTCTTCATCGAGGTCGCCGCCTTTGAGGCAGATGAGCCCGTTGGGCAGGGCGTTGCGCTGCTCGCGTGCGATGTTCTTGCGCACCAGTTTGACGAGTTCGGGGGCATTCATCACCGCCCGGCTCACCACGAAGTCGTAGCGTCCCTTCTCTTCGAGCACGTTGCGGTGTTCACACACCACGTTCTGCAGGCCGATGGCGTCGGCCACGGCCTGGGCCACCTTTACCTTCTTGCCGATGCTGTCGATGAGCTTGAAGCGGCATTCGGGAAAGCGGATGGCGAGGGGAATGCCCGGAAAGCCGCCGCCTGTGCCCATGTCGAGCACCTGTGTGCCGGCGCGGAAGTCGATGATCTTGGCTATGCCGAGCGAGTGGAGCACGTGGTGGGGATAAAGGTTGTCGATGTCCTTGCGCGAGATGACATTGATTTTGGCGTTCCAGTCGCGGTAGAGGGCATCGAGCTGCCTGAATTGTTCCCGCTGTGTGTCAGTGAGTTCGGGGAAGTGGTTGAAGATGATTTCAGCTGTCATGTAGGGTTGGGGGCTTGCTTGGAGGGTAGGGGAGTGTAGGCTCCGTTGTGGATTTAAAGTTTACTCACGTTTCGCAAGTGTTCACTTGTAGCTGACAAGCGTTTAAGGAGCGGGC
>CAMBOH010000122.1 GCA_945869305.1 uncultured bacterium | reverse complement strand
CCTTTCAGGGCGCAATAGCGGCGGCTAATCTACCCAGGGCGATGCCCTGGGCTATGCGCTTGCTGGGCCTTCAGCCCGCACCTTGAACGCTTGTTGTCCTTTTAGGACGTGCCTTAAACGCTTGTCAGCTACAAGTGAACACTTGCGAAACTTGAATTATTTTATTATTGTCGACAAACCGATGCCAGCTCTCCCAGTGGACTATACCGGCACGGTTGTCTTTTCGAGCAGCTTGGCTGACAGCAGGTCGGCACTCTGGATGATGTTGACCAGGGCACTCTTCTCAGTAGCCGCATAGAAGGCATAACGCTGGCTGCTGCCGTTTTCACCCATATCGAACATACCCATGTGCCAACGGATGGCCAGCATCTCATCGGGCTTGAGGCGCATGTACCAACCCAGCATCAGACAGGACTTCTCGCCATGTCCGAAGGGGAAATCGTCCCTTACCTCATAGCCCGGATAGGACACCCACTTGTTGTGGGCATCTTTTTTCCACTTTTCTACCTTGTGGTAGAACTTGACCTTGCACACGTCGTGGAGCAGGGCGGCAATGGCTATGCTCTCGAGCGGTATCTCCTCGGTGAAGGGTGACTGGCCGCTCTGAATGGCCGGCAGGGCAACGTGCTCGTAGAGCTTGCAGGCCGTTTCGAACACATTGATGGAATGGCGGCACAGTCCGCCCTCTTCGTTGAGGTGGAAATTGCTGGAGCTGGGAGCTATGAAGAAATCGCTTTTTTCGAGATAGGCCAACACATTTTCTATGCCTTCGCGGTGAATGTGCTCGCGGCACAGTGCGAGGAACTGCTGCTTGTTGGCCTCGACTTGGGAGGGTGTCATGATGGGGGATGTGGGGTTAGGATTCGAGTGGAGGATGACACAGCTGCAAGCCCATGGCCCGGGCCTTGTCGAGCACGAACTGCAAGGCCGCCTGTCGCTCGTTGGGCACGAGGCCGTCGAGTATGGCATCCTTGAGCGCACTCTTCAGCGTGCCGATTTGCTGGCAGGGCTGCAGCTCGAACATGTGCATGATTTCGTCGCCGTTGACCGGAGGCTGGAAGTTACGGATGCGGTCCTTCTCTTCGATGTCCACGAGCTTCTGTCTCACCGTCTTGAAGTTTTGCAGGAAATTCTTCTTGCGCTGTTCGTTCTTGCTGGTGATGTCGGCTTCGCAGAGCAGCATGAGGTCGTCGATGTCGTCGCCGGCCTCAAACAACAGGCGGCGCACGGCGCTGTCGGTCACGATGTCGTCGGCAATGGCAATGGGGCGCATGTGGAGTCCGACGAGCTTGCGCACGTACTTCATGCGGTCGTCCATAGGCAACTTCATGCGGCGGAAGAGGGGTGCAATCATCTTTTCACCCAGAAAGTTGTGGTTGTGGAAGGTCCAGCCCACGGCTGGCTCCCAGCGCTTGCTGCGCGGCTTGCCTATATCGTGAAGGAGGGCGGCCCAGCGCAGGTAGAGGTTGTCGGTCTGCGAGGCCACGGTGTCGAGCACTTCGAGGGTGTGGTAGAAGTTGTTCTTGTGTGACCGTCCGTTGCGTGTCTCCACACAGTCGAGCTGGGCGACCTCGGGCAGGATGATGGCCAGCAGGCCGCAGCGGTGCAGCTCGACCAGCCCGCGCGAGGGCGCGTCGGTGCACATGATCTTGTTCAGCTCGTCGATGGTGCGCTCCGCGCTGATAATCCGGATGCGCTCGCGGTTGCGCTCCAGGGCTTCGAAGGTCTCTTCTTCAATGACGAACTTGAGCTGGGCGGCAAAGCGCACACAGCGCATCATGCGCAAGGGGTCGTCGCTGAAGGTGATGTCGGGGTCGAGCGGTGTGGCGATGATGCCGTCCTGAAGGTCGAGCAGGCCGTCGAATGGGTCGACCAGCTCTCCCAGCCTGCTGCGGTTCAGACACACGGCCATGGCGTTGATGGTGAAGTCGCGGCGGTTCTGGTCGTCTTCGAGGGTGCCGTCTTCCACAATGGGCTTGCGCGAGTCGTGGGTATAGCTTTCCTTGCGTGCCCCGACGAACTCCACCTCTATGCCCCGCCACTTGACCTGTGCCGTACCGAAGTTGCGGAACACCGAGAGGTGGGCGCCGCGTCCCAGCTTGGCAGCCAGTGCTTCGGCCATCTCGATGCCGCTGCCCACCACTACCACATCGATGTCGTTGGTGGGGCGTTCCAGAAAGAGGTCGCGCACGTAGCCGCCCACTAAGTAGCATTCGCGGCCCAGTTCGTCGGCCGTCTCGGTTATCCGGACAAAGATTTCCTGGTCTATCTTTGCCTTCAGCTCTGCTTGCGTCAGTATCTTCATGGGCGCGTCTGTTGCTTGTCACTATAATAATACGACTGGCGGGTCATGCGCAGGGTGTAGCGCGAGCCGTAGGTGTAGTCGTCGACATCGAGTATCATGTAGTAGTCGTCGAGACTACGCACGCGGGCCACTACCTCGGGGTCGTAGGAGTTGAAGTAGATGTAGATGGTGCGCCCCCTGCGCTCCCAGCTCCCGGTTTCGTACAGTCCGCCGTCGCCTTCGGCCAGAAAGCGGCCGTTGCCATAGAACACCCAGTAGTCACCCGGACGGTAGTTGCAGTCATAGCTGCCCGTCACCTCGGCTATGCGCCATTCGCCATACACGTCGGCGGAACCGGCTTCAAACCAGATATCTTCATCACAGCCGCTGAATGCCAACAGGCTGGCCATAGCCAGCAGGCAGTGCACAAAACGGTTTTTTAATGCGTTCATGTTTGTGTAGTTTTAGAAGTTTGAATATATTGAAAGAACTGATACTGAGAAGTCTTGAAGCTCCCACTGAAACGTTTGCGCTAAGGCTTCTCCGCGGTATGCGGCTTGCAGCCTCCGCCAGCAAACATTGCGCAGACAAAGGTACGGCAACGAAGGCGAAGCACAAAACTCTGGACGGTTTTTTCACGCATTGAAGATGGACACCGGGGGAACAAAGGGGACAAACATACACAGGGCCAAGCCGGTGAAGGCACCTTCACAAGAATGCCCCCAAGTGCAAAAAAGGACACTGCCGCAGCAATGTCCTTCAAGTGACTCCTATAGGATTCAAACCTATAACCTTCTGATCCGTAGTCAGATGCTC
>CAMBOH010000121.1 GCA_945869305.1 uncultured bacterium | reverse complement strand
GGCTTTCAGCCCGCTCCTTGAACGCTTGTTAACCACAAGTGAATACTTGCGAAAACTGAACTCCTTATATATAAGGTCCGTTTGCTTGCCGGCCCACCCTTCCGCACGGCAGTGCGACACACGAAAGGGCGTAGCTACTGGTTCATGCCAGTGGCTACGCCCTTTCGCGTCGCGTTCTGTTTCGTCAGTGATTGTCCGCAGTGTATGCGGTGAGGCGGCCTCACGCATCAGGCTCTCCGCTCAGGAGCTTGTGCATGAGCTTGCGGTTGTTCATCATCTCGACCGCCTGCTGCACGTCCTTGTCGCTCTGCAGGAGATAGATGTTGCGTCCCGCG
This sequence comes from uncultured bacterium, assembly GCA_945869305.1. Taxonomy (GTDB): domain Bacteria; phylum Bacteroidota; class Bacteroidia; order Bacteroidales; family Bacteroidaceae; genus Alloprevotella. The sequence continues at coordinate 2,772 of CAMBOH010000121.1, read as the reverse complement.
TCGTAGTAGTAGCTCTCGATGATGGAGGCTTCGACCACCCGGCGTATCTCGGTCTCCCAGCGCACAAAGTCGAAGTCGTCGTTGTGGCGCAGCTTCTGCTCCAGCGCGTGAAGCTCAGCCTGTGCCTCGTCGGCATAGCCTTCGATGCGGGCCACCTCGCGCAGTCTGTCTAACAGGCGCAGGCTCTGGCGGTCGTAGGTGAACTGGTGCTGCTTCATGTAGGCGCGGAAGTCGGCGTACTCGTCATCAGTGAGCGCAAACACCAAGGGGTTGGCTATGCGCGGGTGGCGTGCACGGTAGCGCACGCAGTAGTCGAACAGCTGCGTGCTGGCCTGCAGATAGGCCAGCAGCCGCGGCAGGCTGTCGGCGGGCAGCTCGACGTCGGGCTTGATGCCGCCACCGTCATACACGATGCGTCCGGCGGCCGTACGGAACTCCTTGCAGAGCGAGTCGGGCCGGTGGACGGGCACGCCGTCCCTGAACTCGTAGGCCTGCACGCAGCGGCCCGAGGGTATGTAGTATTTGCCCGTGGTGAGCTTGAGCACCGACTTGTAGGGCAGTTCGCGGCTTTGCTGCACGAGTCCCTTGCCATAGGTGCGGCGGCCCATGATGAGCGCGCGGTCGTAGTCCTGGAGTGCGCCGCCGGTAATCTCGGAGGCCGATGCGCTGTGCTCGTCGGTGAGCACAATGAGCGGTATGTCGGGGTCCTGCGGGTCGAGGGTAGTCTTGTAGGTGTGGTTCAGCTCCTTCACCTTGCCTCGCGTGCTGAGAACCTCGCGGCCTCGCGGCAGGAAGAGGTTGACCGTCCTGACCGCCTCTTCGAGCACTCCGCCGGGGTTGCCGCGCAGGTCGAGGATGAGGTTGCGCATGCCCTGCTGCTTGAGTTCGACCATGGCGCGGCGCACCTCGCCGCTGGTGCCTTCGATGAACTGTGTCAGGGCGATGTAGCCGATGCTGTCGGTAATCATGGTGGAGAGCGACACGCTGGGCAACACGATGTTGCGGCGCGCGATCTTGAAGGTGAACTCCTTGTCGGCCTCGGGCCGGCGCACCTTGAGCTCGAAGGTAGTGCCGGGTTCGCCGCGCAGCTTTTCGCTCACTGCGGCCGAATAGCGGGCCTGGGCCTCGCTGCCCGAATCTTCGCAGGGGGCGATGTCCTTGCCGTCGATGGCGAGGATGATGTCGCCGGGCAGCAGTCCGGCCTGTGCGGCGGGCATGCCGGCATAAGGCTTGGAGATGATGCACCGTCTGAGGTTGTCGCGATAGCCCACCATCGCACCGATACCGGCATACTTTCCCGTGGTCATCTGCTCCAATGCGGAGGTGTCCTCTTCGGGATAGTATTCGGTGTAAGGGTCGATAAGCTCCAGCATGTAGGCCAGGGCGTTGTCGATGTTCTTTTTCGCGTCGAGCGTGTCTACGTAGTAGAGGTCAAGCTCGCGGTAGAGCGCGTTGAATATGTCGAGATTCTTCAGCACCGTGAAGTTGTGGGCCGACGAAGGCTTCTGGGCCGTGGCTGCCGGGCTGCCGGACAGTGTCAGCAGCAGTAGCAGAATCAGCCCGAGACAGGGCACACGGAGTGTCGATAGGCGGTCAGACGTGACGTGAGAGGTGTTCATGAGGCTTGGTTTGTGTGGACTGCAAGACTTTGTTGCAGGCTGTTCCAGGTGGAGTGGGGCAGGGCGGTCCCTACTACCTGAATGATATGAGCGGCCAACAGGCTGCCGGCTTCGGCACACCAGGCGAGGCTGCAGTCCTGAATGAGTCCGTAGAGGAAGCCTGCGGCGAAGTAGTCGCCGGCCGCTGTGGTGTCGACGACCTGTGCCACGCTGTGGGCCGGGCAGTGGAGCTGTTCGCTGCCTTGCTTCACCCATACGCCATGCCGCCCTACCTTCAGCACGGCGAGCGGACAGATGTCGCTCAGGGCCTGGAGGTTGTGGCTGGGGTCGTCACTGCCGGTGAGGGCGGCCGCTTCCTGTTCGTTGGCAAAGACAATGTCGGTGAGTTGCAGCATTTCGTCGAAAAAGCCGCGTTCGGCCTGTACCACATTGTAGCTGGCCAGGTCAATGCACACCTTGAGCCCGGCCTCGCGGGCGAGTGAGACGGCGCGCCGCATGAGGTTGTGGTTCTGCACCAGGTAGCCCTCGATGTAGAAGTAGTCATAGCCGCCGAACCATTCGCTGTCCAGCTCTTCGGCCTGCATGGTGGCGGCAGCTCCGAGACAGGTGCCGAAGGTGCGCTGCCCGTCGGGTGTGATGACAGTGGAGGCTACGCCGGTAGGTATGCCCTCTTGGCAGAGAAGGTGTGTGCCAACGCCTTCGCGGCGGCAGCTTTCGGCAAAGAAGTGGCCCGCCTCGTCATCTCCCACCTTGGCTATCAGGCCAGGGACGGCTCCCAGATGGGCCAGTGCCAGCAGGGTGTTGCAGGCAGAACCGCCGGTGGTGCGGCGCGGCGACAGGCTCGCAAAGCGTTGTTGCAGCTCACGGTAACGCGCAGGGCCAATGAGCTGCATGGAGCCTTTTGGCAGTTGCAGCTCACGGAGTAATGCGTCACTTTCCGCCTGCACCAGCACGTCAATCAGGGCGTTTCCCATGCCCAGAACTCTCTTCATGCTACTTTTTTTTGATTTTTCTGTGCAAAGATAGGGGATATTTCAAAAAGATGCATTACCTTTGCACCGCAATTCAGCAAAAGGCGGCAAGTTTTGAACGTTTTAGCCTGCTTCAGTAGCTCAGTTGGTTAGAGCACCTGACTGTTAATCAGGGGGTCGTT
>CAMBOH010000120.1 GCA_945869305.1 uncultured bacterium | reverse complement strand
TCAACAGAGAAGAACGAGAATGGCCGTAAATGGTCCGCGAATCAATGTGAATGCCCAGCAATATTGTACGACATTTCGCGGACCATTCACGGTGATTCACGTTCAACAGAGAAGAACGAGAATGGCCGTAAATGGTCCGCGAATCAATGTGAATGCCAAGACTGTACTATATATGTAGCCCAGTCAGCTCCCCCATCGGCTGTATCAGATTACCCCGATGATGTCGTGCACATCGGCCACGCCATGGGCCTCAAGCCAGTCGTTGATGCCTTCTATCACCTTCACGGTCACAGTAGGGTCGATGAAATTGGCCGTACCGATTTCGACGGCGGTGGCACCGGCCATGAGGAACTCAATGGCATCGGTGGCGTTCATGATGCCGCCCAGGCCGACCACGGGAATGTTGACCGCCTTAGCCACCTGCCACACCATGCGCAGGGCGACCGGCTTGACGCACGGACCGCTCAAGCCGCCTGTACCGATGCTCAGGCGCGACTTTCTGCGCTCCACATCGATGCTCATGCCCATCAGGGTGTTGATGAGCGACACACTGTCGGCCCCTTCGGCCTCCACGGCACGCGCTATCTCGGCAATGTCGGTGACATTGGGCGAAAGCTTCACTATCAATGTCTTGTGGTAACGCTGGCGCACGGCACGCACCACACTGGCTGCACCCTCGCACGTCACGCCGAAGGCCATTCCCCCACTCTTCACGTTCGGACAGGAGATGTTCAGCTCTATGCCCGGAATGCCAGGAAGGGCATCGATGCGCGCAGCACACTCGGCGTAGTCCTCGGGTGAGCTCCCCGACACATTGACCAGCACATGGGTCTGCAGGTCTTTGAGCTTCGGGTAGATGTGCTGGCAAAAGTAGTCTACGCCCTTGTTTTGCAACCCCACACAGTTCAACATGCCCGAAGGGGTCTCGGCCATACGCGGATAGTCGTTTCCCTCGCGCGGATGCAGGGTGGTGCCTTTGACGATGAAACCGCCCAGGCGGTTCAGGTCGATGAAGTCGGCAAATTCCAGGCCGTAGCCGAAGGTGCCGGAAGCGGTCATGACGGGATTCTTCAGTTCGAGACCGCCGACTTTTACGTTTAATTGAGCCATGAGAGTTTTTCGGTGTTAAAGATGGGACCTTGCTTACACACACACACGTTGTGGCCGTCGGCTGTCTTCTCCACACAACACAGACAAGCGCCCAGGCCGCAGGCCATTAGATTTTCGAGCGAGGCCTCACAGCTCAGACCGGCCTGTCTGGCCCAGCGTGCCACGGCCACCATCATCGGCTTCGGTCCGCAGGTAGCTACGGCCTGGAAGGTTTCGCTGTTCAGGATGCTGTGGTTCGTCACATAGCCCTTCTCGCCCAGTGTGCCGTCCTCGGTGGTGACATAGACACGGCCCAGCCGCCCGAACAGGTCGAGCTGCAGGAGGTCGGCAGCACTGCGGCCGCCCAGCAGGAACACGGGTTCCCAGCCCACTTCGCGCAAGACCTTGCCATAGTAGAGCAAGGGAGCCGTGCCGACACCGCCTCCGACGAGCAGCATCTTGCCGCCCCGCTCCTCGGGGATGTCAAAACCGTTGCCCAGGGGATAGAGGCAGTTCAGGCTGTCGCCGGGCTTCAGGAGCGACAGGCTGCGTGTGCCCTCACCCACCACATGCACCAGGAGCCAGAGCTGGTTGTTCTCGCGGTCGACAAAGTTGATGGAGATGGGCCGCCGCAGGAAGGTGGCGGGCGAATTGGTTACCAACACTTCGACAAACTGGCCGGGCAGCATGTCGGGCAACGTGCCTTCATGCGGCTCCAGCTTGAGCAGGACATAACCCGCAGCGGGCGACTCGACGGCCGCCACGCGGAGGTCGTGTACGTATTTCTTCAATCCTTCTTCCATGAGTTGATGATTGCTGTGAGGGATGTGCCTGCAGGCAGGCGGGGACGCATGGTTAGGCTCCGGGGCGCGGACCGCGCCATCCCGCATACAGGACACCCGAATGTTTGACTGGATGCAAAAGTATAAATAAAATGGCACTGACCGCCCCTCTCTCCCATTTTGTTGCTACCTTCGCCTGCAAAAGAACAAGAAGATACGGAATGATGAAACTGGAAATATGTGCGGGCAACCTGATGAGTGCACGCGCGGCCATAGCCGGCGGTGCCGACCGGCTGGAGCTGTGTTGCAGCTTAGAGACGGGCGGACTGACCCCTTCGATGGGCCTGCTGCACGCCGTGCGGCGGCTGACGGCACTTCCCCTGCACGTGCTCATACGCGAACGGAACGGCGACTTTCTCTATGATGATGCCGAAAAGGCTGTGATGCTGGACGACATCCGACGGGCCGCCAATGCGGGTGCCGACGGTGTGGTGGTGGGCGGACTGACGGCTGAAGGCCGGATTGACACGCACTTCGCGATGGCCTGCCGACAGGCGGCGGGCGGACTGTCGCTGACCTTTCACCGTGCCTTCGACCTCGCCGCACAACCTCATGAGGCGCTCGAAATGCTGGTGGACTGCGGCTGCGACCGCGTGCTCACCTCCGGACAGGCCGCCACGGCCGAAGCCGGCATAGGGCTGTTGCGCCAACTCCACGTGCAGGCACAGGGCCGCATCATCGTGTTGCCCGGCTGCGGAGTCAACGCCCGCAACGCCCGACGCATCCTGCTGGAAACGGGGTGTCGCGAACTGCACGCCTCGGCAAAAACCATGGCCGAAAGCCGCATGTCTTACAGACGAAGCGGGGCACAGATGGGGACGGCCGAAGCCGACGATTACCACTGGATGGCCACCTGCGCCGAAAAAGTGCGCGAAATAAAACACATGATGAATACGCACGTTTCTGACTGGGTTTCAAAGGATTAGCCCAACTTTAGCCGTCATATCGCTGACAGCTTCAGAAAAAAACAGCGAAAAAAGTTTGGCTGTTACAAAAAAGGTGTCTACTTTTGCACCGTTTTCCAAGAGAGACACGGGCGCTTAGCTCAGCTGGTTCAGAGCGTCTGCCTTACAAGCAGAGGGTCGGCGGTTCGAATCCGTCAGCGCCCACACAGTCATAAATTCACATGTCTCACTTGGTAAAGCCAGTATGCACGGGCGCTTAGCTCAGCTGGTTCAGAGCGTCTGCCTTACAAGCAGAGGGTCGG
>CAMBOH010000119.1 GCA_945869305.1 uncultured bacterium | reverse complement strand
GGGGCGCGCTCGGGACTTTCACCCATTAGATTATGCCCATGTCGGGCGAACCAGGGAGAGCAGGCATCCGGCCTGCTCTTGTCGACTAAGCAGGCACGGTGCCTGCTCTCACAGACGTTTAAGCAGGAAGGATGCCTGCTCTCCCAGTTGCCAGCGCGACAGACATTTACCAGACAGCTACACCTGAAAAACAACTCGGCACTCCGTCGCACCCAAGGCCGGGACTGGACAAACAACCCGACACTCCGTCGCACCCAAGACCGGGACAACTGAAGCCATGCAGACAGACCTACACCAGACGGACAGCCCGGTAGTGACAGGCAGAAAGCCACGACAGGACCTCCATACATGTTGTCATTCGCAAAGCCCACTTTCTGGAGTACCAAGCCCTTCTCACCATACAAAATGCTCATTCCAAAAGAGGGGAATGGCCCTCAAAACGGGCAAATGGCTTACTTTTCATTTACATTTTTGGGGAGGGTGTGATTAGTCGAAAACGCTGATTATCAGCCATAACGCATTAAAATAATGCTTCAAATGTTTATATTTTTAGATGAGGTGTTACATTTCATTGAATTTTAGTCCTAATTTTGCAACGTCAACATTATAAAAGCCACACGTAGCCTCGTTTCAGCTGCATGGTATGCCTCCCGCCAGAAACGCCCGATGCATCCCTACAGCAAGCCCGCGAAAACGTACGCTAACCTACCGTCACCCGCCCCACACGAAGCTACGCCACCACCGAACACAATCAAATCACACCCTACAGCAACCATGAAAAGAATGCTCACCGCTCTCGCTGTAGCCGGCCTGTCGCTGACGGCAACGGCACAGCAACTGAAGTCGCCCAACGGGCAACTGAACATGGAGTTCTCACTCGACGAACAAGGATGTCCCACCTACAGCCTGCAATATAAGGGCCGCGATGTGATCAGGCCCTCGAAGCTCGGTCTGGAACTGAAGCAGGAAGACCCGAACAAGGCTCAGGACTTTGAGTTCAAGACACGTGCCGACGCCTCGAAGCTGGCACAGAAAGCCAACCTGACCTCGGGCTTCAAAATAGCCGCCACACAAACCGCCACCTTCGACGAGACATGGACGCCCGTGTGGGGTGAGGAGAGCAGCATACGCAACCACTACAACGAGCTCTGCGTGTCGCTGAGCCAGCCCATGAACGAGCGCAGCATCAACATTCGCTTCCGCCTGTATGACGACGGACTGGGCTTCCGCTATGAATTTCCCGAACAGAAGAATCTCACCTACTTCACGCTGAAGGAGGAACGCACCCAATTCGCCATGGCCGGCGACCACACCGCCTGGTGGCTTCCGGGCGACTACGACACCCAGGAATATGAGACGGTAACTTCGAAGCTGAGCGAAATACGCGGCAAGATGAAGGAAGCCGTCACACAGAACTCCTCGCAGACACCCATTTGGGAAGGGGGCGTACAGACTGCGCTGATGATGAAAACCGCCGACGGCCTGTATATCAACCTGCACGAGGCTGCCTGCATCGACTACTCCACGATGCACCTCAACTACGATGACAAGACCATGACCTTCGAGAGCTGGCTCACCCCCGACGCTCGCGGCGACAAAGGCTACCTGCAGGCTCCCTGCGTGTCGCCCTGGCGCACCGTCATCGTGAGCGACAAGGCTACCGACATCCTGGCCTCCCGACTGACACTGAACCTGAACGAGCCCTGCAAGATCAAGGACACCTCATGGATCAAGCCCACTAAATATATAGGCGTATGGTGGGACATGATTACCAACAAGGGCACCTGGAGCTACACCAACGACTTCTCGACCGTGAAGCTGGGCGAAACGGATTTTGAGCACGCCAAGCCCAACGGCACACACTCGGCCAACACGGCCAACGTGAAGCGCTACATTGACTTCGCCGCCGAACACGGCTTCGATGCTGTGCTGGTTGAAGGATGGAACGTGGGCTGGGAAGACTGGTTCGGCCACGAGAAGGACTACGTATTCGACTTCGTGACCCCCTACCCCGACTTCGACGTGAAGGAGATACACCGCTACGCCGCATCGAAGGGCGTGAAGATGATCATGCACCACGAGACCTCGGCTTCGGCACGCAACTACGAACGCCACCTGGACAAGGCATACCAGTTCATGGTAGACAACGGCTATCCCGCCGTGAAGAGCGGCTACGTGGGCAACATCGTGCCGCGCGGCGAACACCACTACGGCCAATGGATGAACAACCACTACCAGTACTGCATCGAGAAGGCTGCCGACTACCACATCATGGTCAACGCCCACGAAGCTACCCGCCCCACCGGCATCTGCCGCACCTGGCCCAACCTGATTGGCAACGAGAGTGCGCGCGGCACAGAGTATGAGAGCTTCGGCGGCAACGCCGTGGACCACACGACCATCCTGCCCTTCACCCGCCTCATCGGCGGTCCGATGGACTACACGCCGGGTATCTTCGAAACCGACTGCTCGAAGATGAACCCGGGCAACAACAGCCGTGTGCGCACCACCATTGCCCGCCAGCTGGCCCTCTACGTGACGATGTACAGCCCGCTGCAGATGGCCGCCGACGTGCCCGAACACTATCAGGAGCACCTCGACGCCTTCCAGTTTATCAAGGACGTGGCACTCGACTGGGACAAGTCAGTGTATGTCGAAGCTGAGCCGGGCGACTACATCACCATAGCCCGCAAGCAGAAGGGCAGCGAGAAGTGGTTCGTGGGCTGCACAGCCGACGAGAACGGCCACGATGCCGACTTCACCCTCAGCTTCCTGAACCCGGGACAGAAATACACAGCCACTATCTACGCTGATGCCAAGGATGCCTCGTGGGACAAGAACCCCAAGGCTTACACCATCAAGCAGCAGACTGTAACATCCAAGACACGGATCAAGCTCCACGCTGCCAGCGGCGGCGGCTTTGCCATCAGCATTGTACCTATTAAATAACCCACCGGGCGCAAAGGGACGGGAAATACAGATTTTAAAAGGGACATGTCCCTTTTCAGGAGGTTTCCTCCTGAAAAAGTCCCGTTCCCTTGCGCCAGCCTCTCTCTGATTAGACAATTTTCCAACCAAGTTCTAATAACATGAACAAGAAGACTCTTAATTCCAAGTTCCTGTCGGTGATGCTGGCAGGAGCTTGCATGTCGCT
>CAMBOH010000118.1 GCA_945869305.1 uncultured bacterium | reverse complement strand
AATTTAAGTGATATGTTTTTGAGATGAAATATTCATGATTACTTCGCCCCTTGCTTCGTTTTTCCCGGGGCAAGGGAACAGTTTGGTCCGTTTCCGTTGGCTTCTTAGTCGGGGTTCCAGTTGATGCCCTTGTTTTGTTCGTCGCTCGTCGAGCCGCCCCAAATGAGGGAGGAGCCCGAACCGCCCGAAGTGGTGCCGGTCATGTTAGGGGAAGACGTGCCACCACTTTCGGCTAACAGGGTGGCGGGAGTGAACTGTACAGCTGTCGAAGCTGGTTGTATATACTGCTTTCTCATGATTTCGTTTATTTGATGATTTTCTTGTTTCCTATGATGTAAACGCCCTTTGCGCCGGGATGTGCGAGTCGGCGGCCCTGCAGGTCGTAGACGGCGGCAGGCTTCTCGGCCGATGGTGCGAGGGGTTCGGGCTTGATGCGGGTGGTGGTGCCGTCGCCGTACTGGATGATAAACTCTTGTACCGGCGCTGCGGACGAAGAGTCCCAACCCAGCAGGCTGACTGGGAAGTTGAAGTAGCCGCGGAAGCCGAGCATGGGCACCATTTCGGACAGGGGGATGAAGTAGATGTGGTCGCCCTGGATGAAGTAGGTGTATCTGTCTTTAGTACTCCGCAGTTCGGTGGGAGCGAAGGTTCCCCGGAAGTAGTTTTGATCTGGGTGTTTTTCATGAAAATACTCATTGAGCGAAGTGGAAATCGTGACTTCTCCAAAGTCGTAGATTCCGTTCTCCTGTACCTTCTCGGGCTTGATGAGGTAGGGGCAGCCGGTATGGCTATCTAATGAATAGTATGTAACACCATTCACCTTATAGGAGCCAAAGTCGAAATTATTAAACTGAATCGTCATCGTGCCGTCCTGGTGATTGATATAATAATGGTAGTAGTTCACCACGGTGTTCTCGCCAAACATGGTTTTGATTTGTTTACCCTTGGCCTTGAAAGGCAGGCAGAGGGTGTTCCACTGTCCGGCCTTGAGCTTGCGCAGCAGCTTCACGCGCACCGTCTTTTCGTCGTTGCTGGTGATGAGGTCGTTTAACCTCGGGTCGTTTTCGTCGAGGAGCAGGTAGTCGGCGAGTTCCACGTCAGCGGTGTAGTTGATGTAGGCGGCAAAGGGCTTCACCTCGGCCGAGGAGGCAAAGACAGCGGTGCGCGTGGGGTTTTCGCCGTCGGTCGTCTCGTTCAGGGTGTTGCACACGTTATTCAGCGTTTTGCCCTTGAAGTTGTCTGTGCCCGAGAGCGCACTGTTTTCTGCAGAGCGCGAGGTGGCAGTGACGAACTTCCCATCCATGATGAGGGGCACGTTCTCCACTGTCTGCTCCGTGGTGGTCGTCTCGCCGTTCGAGTCGGTTTTTGACACGGTGACCTTTTCGGGCAGATAGAGAAGGAAGGGCACACCGGCGGGAATGGTTTTCTCCTCCACCATGTTTGCCACATGGGCCGATTCGTTCACCGCGCCCAGCTCGTAGACTTTGCTTCCTGTGGGCAGGTCGCTGAGATACACTTCGCCGGGCAGGCAGAGCCAGAACCAGCCGTTTCCGTTGTTGCTCTCGCTGCGGTGGAGCGTCAGGGACGCGCGGCCTTTCACCGTTGCGCCCTCGGTGGGCACGTATTGCCAGTCGGCCTCGGGGTCGATGTTCCAGTTGAGCAGGTAGTCGGAGTTTTGCGAGGAGGAGTAGAAGGCCACGCCCTGGAACTTCTCCAGGAAGTCGCTGTTGAAGTCCGACGGGCTGAGGTTCACCTTGAGGAAATAGTTGGACTGCGTGGGCTTGGTGGGGATGGCGTCGAGATAGGTCTCGTTGCCTTCGGGCGTGGTGGCAGCGTAGATTTTCGTTCCTTCGAGCACAGGGCGATAGTAGCCAGGATACCACGGAGCGGCATTAAAGTATTTGGCGAGTTCGGCTTCCGATGCCACGCTGGTGGCTGTGGAGAGGTCGGTGCGGTTCTCGTTATAATAGACAGCCTTGCTCACTTTGGGATTGTAGTAGCGGCAGTTGTCGATGGTTGTGGTGCCCGAGTGTAAATAGTAAACCAAGCCGACGGTTCTGATGTAGTCAGAATAAGGGTTTTCCCAGCCGTCTACCTTGTGATTGGTCACCGCATAGCAGTTGCGAATGGTTCCGCCGAAGCTATAATGCACTATGCCTCCCAATGTTGCATATACAGAGTGGTTTATATTCTCTTGTCCGTCCACGGTTCGCGCCTCGAAGATGAAATTGCCCACTACGTAGCAGTTCTCTATCGTGCCGGAGCTTTTCAATCTGAGGCAGATTCCGGCTGCCTTCAAAGTTTCGCCGATTATTTCTTTGCGATAAAGATGTACGTCAGCACCCACGTAGCAGTTGGAAACCAAACCCTTGTTGCCTTTGGTGTTGTCGCCCAACTCATTGACGATACCGGCGAACTCGTAGCCGCCGATGCTTCCTTTGCAGTCCACGAGCGAAAGGTTCTTCACCGTGCCGTAAAGGAAGCCGAACATATAGCCATCCTCTGTGATGAGGTTGCTGATGTAGTGGCCTGCTCCGTCGAATGTGCCGCAGAAGGGTTTCTTGCTCAATCCGATGGCGGGGAGGGCGGTGCTGCCCATGAGGATGTCGGCTTCCAGCTTGTAGTAGGCCTGGTCGTAGGTGCCGCCCCCGTCGTTGATCAAGTCAGCCGCCTTGTTGAGTTCGGCCGCGTTGGCGATGAGGAAGGGAGCTTCTTCTGTGCCCGCTCCGCGCAAGCCCGTCACTTCGCCGCCTACGGCGATGGGGAGCGGACACTGGGCATATTCGCTACTGTCGGAGGTGGGCCAGGTGCCCCAAACGCCCGTGTTGTAGAAAGGATTCTGCGATTGCACGTCGCTGAGCTTCGGGTAGATTGTCACGGCTTTCTCGTCGAGCAGTTTCGTGTTGTCTTTCGTGTTGTAGGCGTAGCAATTTTCGATGGTGAGATAGCCATCTGGCGCGGCGATGGCAGCATATCGGAACTTGTTAGTCCATCCGTATTTGTTCTCGTACTTATCTAAATTGCCATCGTTCATGTGGTTGCAGACACTGATGCAACGGCGGATGGCGGCATTTTCTTTGCTGTCGCCCTCCCAGTTTCTCTGGCCAATGCCCGCGAAGGTGGATTGATCGCTGAAAGTTTCGTCCACGGTCAAGTTGGTGAAGTTGGCACAGTCCTCGATGACACCGCCTCGGGCTAAGTTGGCAATGCCGCTGATGAAGAGATGTGCACTTGGGTATCC
>CAMBOH010000117.1 GCA_945869305.1 uncultured bacterium | reverse complement strand
TCGAGCGCCGCTTCCTCTTCCACAAGGCACACTCCCTGCAGAACGAGCCCATCTCCTATGTGAAGCAGACCAACGTGCACTGGCGCATCACCGATCCCTTCCCTAACAACGGCGACAAGACCATGCAGTTCCCGCCAGAGCTGCTCAATGAGGACGAAAACGGCGTGTTGCCCACCACCTTTACCTACAACGGACAGGAATACGGCTCGAAGATAGCCACGGGAGCAGGCATCTACCTGCGCCACATCTGGCACTCGACCATCCCCTCGTGGTTCAGCAATCCGTCCTACGGACAAACAGCCTACGCCTGGACCTACGTGTATTCGCCCGTCGCGCAAACCGTCGGCGCACAGGTGGAGTTCTACACCTACAGCCGCTCGGGCAGCGAGAAGGCACCTCCTGCAGGCGAATGGGACCGCCGTGGCTCCAAACTGTGGGTGAACGGCGAGGAAATCGCTGCCCCGACCTGGGAGCAGCCCGATGCCTCCATACCACAGGACAATGCCACCCAAGGACTGAAGAACGAGAACCTCACCGCGCGTCCCGTGACCCCCATCACGCTGCAGGCAGGCTGGAACAAGGTGATGATGCGCCTGCCCCATGCAGCCGCTTCGGGCACAGGCCGCGACAAGTGGCAGTTCACGTTTGTGCTGACCGACGCCGAAGGCAAGAACGCCCTTGACAACATCGTTTATTCCCCCTCGAAGGTGAAGGGAGAGTCGGCTCTCCAGTTAGACCTGCTGATTGACGAGATTTCGGCCTACCTGCGCACGAGCTTCTCTGACAAGGTGGGTTATTACCCTCTGGCCATGTCTGCTTCGCTCAGCCAGTTGGTAGAAGAGGTACGTGGAACCATGGGACAAGAGCTGGACGACGCAGCCCGCACTCAGCAGCTCGAAGATCTCACTACGGCTTACGCGCAACTGAAGGCCGATGTGGCGACGGCCACCATCAACCAGCCGCAGGTGAGCAACGAAGAGGAGGAACATTATTACACCCTCTGCACACCCCTTCGCGGCAACCGCTACACGACCGACAAGGGAGAAAATACGGCCATTCAGGGCGAAACGAGCGTGTCGGACGCCTCCAAGTGGAAGTTCACACTCCGCTCCGACAACACCTATAACATCATAAACGCCGAGAGCGGACGCTACATCTCCCCCGCTTCGAACAATAATACAGCCCTCCAGGCCGTCACAGCCGAACCGGCCTCGGGATGGTCGGTCAAGCCCTCAAACGAGTTGGGCTACGTCATTATCACCTCGGGCAGCGTGCAGTTCAACCAAACCAACAGCGCTCCTGTATACAACTGGGGCGGCGGTTCGAACACGAGCGACACCGGCTGCAAGTTCGTGTTTGCCGAAGTGGAATACACGCCTGTGATCGATGAGCCAGACGACGTGGTCGAAACCATCATCAGCTCGACAGCCACCCTGCGCAACGACAAGGTGTATGTCATCAAGTCGGGTTGCTCCAACAACACCACCAGTTATTATCTCCTTTATCACAAGGATGCCCCCGGCAACCTTTCGTCGACCTACGGAAGCGGCTACACCAGCATCCCGTTTGACGAAGCCACGCCCAACTACCAGTTTGCCATCTACAAGTTTGGCGACTCCTTCTACTGCTACAACATGGCCGCCGGCAAGTTTGTCGGCACGGTCTCGGGCGACGGCTTGGCCATTCCCATTGTAGAAATTCCCAACGCACCCCTCCTGATTCGCGCTTCGGAAAACGCGACCTACAACTTCGTGCTATCGTGTAACAATGGCGATGGCCTGCTGAATGCAGCCAGGAAGGGTGGCGTGAACGGTCTGTGTAACTGGGAGGCCGGCAAGGACAACTTTACGGCAACGACCAACATCTATCAAATCATTACCGCCGGCGACCTGACCGCCGACATGCAACGCGCCATAGCCCAGAAGATTGCGGCCAGCAAGCTCATGCCGGCGATGGAGGCTGTTGCCCACATCGGTACGGGTGTAGGCAAGTATGCCTACAGCGGCAGTGTGAGCCTGTCGGAGACCTTGGCTGCCGCCGAGAGTCTGATGCACGGCACAACCATTCCCACCCAGGCCGAGGTGGAGGCTTGCATAGCCAATCTCAACACCATTGCCGCCCAGACGGGGGCCATTAACCAGCCCGAGCGCCGCAGGCTCTACCGCTTCAGGTGTGCCGCCAACAACAAGTGGCTCACCTCAGCGACCGATGCCAACGGAATGGTGCAGATGGCTGCGGACAACGGACCAGAGACCCTCTTCTACCTCGATGAGGCAGGCCGCCTGTTGTCGTACACCACCGGACAATATACAGGCGACATGTCGTCTTCCCCCAAGATGAAGCTGTTCGGCGTAGGCACAGCCGAAGCTTCGCTGAAAGCCTTCACTTTCAGGGATGTATATGCCTTGGCTTCAGCCGATGCTTCAAAGCTGGGCCGCTACGGATTGCAGGTCAACGGGCGCAACATCTATGGCAGCTCTAGCGACGGACTGGTCAATTCAGGCAGCACGAGCGGCAGCATCACCGCCGATGCCGGCTATCAGTGGTTTGTGGAGGAAGTGACCGAGGTGCCCGTGTTCGTCAACAGCACCTACGGCCTTGGCACCTTCTACAGCCCCGTGCCCCTGGCCGCTTCGGCGGATGAAAACTATGGCGAAAACGAACGACTGAAATTCTTTACCGCCAAGCTCGACGAGGACAGCTATGTGACACTGAGCCAGCACAGCGGCGACATACCGGCCGAAACGCCCTTCGTCATTGAATTGGCCGCCGGTGCCGACTACGACGCAGACAACGGTTGTGTCTATATGGCCATAGCCAGCGAAGCCCCCGCTGCAGTGGATCCCGCCTCCTACAGCCTGCAAGGCAGCCTGGTGACACAAGCCTATGCCGCGCCAGCCGATGAGGCCGACATCACGACCTACACCTTGCAGCTGCCCTCATCGGCCAACACCGATGCCGCAACGCCCCTCGTGTTCCGCAAGTTCAACGGCACCAAGCTGCAGGGCTGCCGGGCCTATCTGGTGGTACCCGCCGGCACGACCCTTATGGGAATGCGCTTTGAGGACGGGGTGCAGACAGCCATCGGACAGATGCCGCAACAGGAGCAGGCAGCAGAAGCGGTCTACGACCTGACGGGCCGTCGCGTGCAGAGCCCCCAGCGCGGACTGTATATTGTGAACGGAAAGAAAAAGCTTGTCAAATGAACCAAACGCACCAACCTATGAAGCTTCGCTATATCACTCCCAGCAGCCGGACCAT
>CAMBOH010000116.1 GCA_945869305.1 uncultured bacterium | reverse complement strand
CCTGCTGTGGTCAAGCCAATTTCAAGCGATGCAGCACTGGGAGAGCAGGCAGGATGCCTGCCCTCCCAGTCGTCAGCGACACAATGCGTTGGTATAAGCCCAGCTTGTTATACGAAGAAAGCCCGAATCCCGACTTCTACAGGGCCAGCTACGATAAGGCCGAGGCAGCAGCACGGAGGCTGGGCTAAGCGTGACAACTCGGCGGATTGTTGCGCCAAAGCCCGGACTTGTAGCACATGAATCGGAAGGGTCCGGAAACAGCGTGGATGCTAAAGGCTTCCTGCCAAGCTAAAGGGTTGGCTGAATAGGAAAAGTCAGGCTGAAGGGTTGGATGAATAGGCTGAAGGGTTTGAAATCAAAACCCTTCAGCCTGTTTTCTGCTGAGTGTCAACAAGAATGAAGGGTCGGCTGAAGGGTTGAACGATTTTGCGGCTTTAAAAATGCGTATATAAAGGGGCACTTGTCTACTAACGCTTTTGCCCCTTCGGGGCGCATTTTAGGCGGTTAACATACCCAGGGCGATGCCCTGGGCTATGTGCTTGCTGGGCCTTCAGCCCGCTCCTTGAACGCTTGTTGACCGCAAGTGAATACTTGCAGATTGGCTGCACTCGGCTTTGTCAAGCTGAAGGATTGGCTGATGTCGTATATATAGGGGCAGTTTTAGGGGTGTTCTATAAATCCGGCATCCAGTGCGGGCGGATTTATAGAACACCCCTTATATATATAGGAGCAGGTGTGCGGCTGCTGTACGGTGGGCAGCCGGCGGCGGTCAGTCAAACAGGTTGTCGGTCTTGCCGGCTTCTTTGGTCTGTTCCGGTTGCGTAGCCGGTTCGGTAGACTTGGTGACCTCCTCTTTTTCGCCGTTCTGCTTGCTGCGGTCGTCCTCCATCAGATCATCTACGGGCTCATCGGCTGCTGTTTCCAGCGAGTCGGCAGACAGCGAGTCGGGTTCGGCTGCACGGGGCGTGTAGGTGGCCTGATAGGAAGAGGCGTCGACGTCGGCAGGCGGGTCGCCATACTTGCGCAGATACTTTACGCCCAGCGAGGCGTCGTCCATCACCGATCGCATGAACTGGGCCACGATAGGCAGCGCCGTACGGCTTCCCTGACCGAGTGCACCGGTGCGGAAGTGTATGCTGCGGTATTCACCGCCCACCCAGGCACCGGCCACCAAGCCCGGTGTGACACCCACGAACCAGGCATCGGAGTGGTTGTTGGAGGTGCCGGTCTTGCCACCCATGTCGAGGCGGGAGGCAAACGGGCCCAGATACATGCCTGCGGCCAGGGTCTGCGAGGTGCCGCCCCCGTCGCGTACGCCGGCTTCGAGCAGCTTCTGCATGTAGAAGGCGGCCTTTTCGGTCAGGGCGCGCCTCTGCTCGCCGTGGCCTTCGAACACGACCGAACCTTCGGCATCGACAATCTTCGTGACTAGTACCGGTTCGACGTGTATGCCATTGTTGGCCACGGTGCCGTAGGCGTTGACCAGCTCAAACAGGTTCACGTCGCTCGAACCCAGAGCCAGTGAGGGCGCATCGTCGAGGGGAGAGAGAATTCCCATGTCCTGTGCGGTCTGTATGACATTGAATATGCCAACCTCCTGACCCAGCTTCACGGCGATGGTGTTGACGCTCTGGGCGAAGGCCGACCGCAGGGGCAGGTTGGCTTCGGAGTATCGTCCGTTGGCATTGTGCGGCTGCCATACCGTCATGGTGTCGCGCTTCTTGTCGTACACGTCCATGCGGATGTAGGTGTCGCGGCGGCAGTCAGAGGGTTTCGCCCCCTGCTTCATGGCTGTGGCGTAGACAAAGAGCTTGAAGGTCGAGCCGGGCTGGCGCATGGACTTGACCTTGTCATACTTCCAGGTGTTGAAGTCTATGTCGCCCACGTATGCCTTGACGTAGCCCGTTTCGGGTTCCATGGCCACCAGGCCAGTGTGCATGAACTGTACCATGTAGCGCAGGGAGTCGACGGTCGACATGAACATTTCCTTTTCGCCGTCGTAGCTGAAGAGCTTGACCTTGTGGGGCTTGTTGATGTAGTACGTTACGGAGTCGGGGTCGTTGGGGTAGCGCGCCTGCAGCATCTTGTAGGTATCGGTCTTGCGCACCTTGTCCTCGATGAAGCCCGGTATGGGCTGTCCTTTCTCGTCGCGCCAGGGCTCGCCCAGTCCCTTCCAGTGGCGGTCGAAGCTCTGCTGTATCTTGCGCATCTGTTCGCGCACGGACTGTTCGGCGTAAGCCTGCATGCGCGAGTCGAGCGTGGTGTAGATTTTCAGGCCGTCGGAGTAGACGTCGAGGTCGGGACAGTGCTCCTCGATATAGTCCTTCACGGCTTCGCGGAAGTAGAGGGCCTTGCCGTCGTAGGCACTCTCCACGTTGAAGTTGAGGCGTATGGGGAGGTCCGAAAGCCGGTTGAGCTCGGCCTCGTCGGCTATGGCAGCCTCGCCGAAGAGGGCTTTGAGCTGGGCGCGGTGGGTAAACATGTTGTTCAACACCACGTTGCGGCGCTTCAGGGAGTTTTGCGGATTGATGCGCGGGTTATAGGCCGAGGTGGCCTTGAGGAGTCCTACCAGCACGGCTGCCTCCTCGGGCTTGAGCTTCTGGGGCGTGGTGTTGAAGTAGGTCTTGGCAGCCGTCTTGATGCCGAAGGCATTAGAGCCGAAGTCGACGGTGTTGGCATACATCTCGAGGATTTCCTGCTTGCTGCAGAGCATCTCGATTTCGGTGGCGATAATCATTTCCTTGCTCTTCATCACCAGGATGCCTACGCCCGGAATCTTGCCCAGCAGGCCCGTCGAATAGTGGGTGCGCACCCTGAACATGTTCTTGACCAACTGCTGCGTGATGGTCGATGCGCCGCGGGCCTTGCCTTGGGTGGCATCCTTGACAGCGGCAAACAGCCCCTGGTAGTCGATGCCATGGTGCTGGTAGAAGCGTTCGTCCTCAGTGGCAATGAGGGCCTGGAAGAACACGGGGTTGATGGAATCGTAGGGCACGGGCGAACGGTTCTCGTTGAAGAACTTGCCCAGCAGCTTGCCGTCGGCACTGTAGATTTCGGACGCGGCTGCCGTCTTGGGGTTCAGAATGTCGCTCGTAGACGGTGACTTGCCGAACAGCCAGAACAGGTTGAACACAACGGCAAAACAGTAGAAGATGACAAAGGCGACGAACGACCACACGGCCGTGATGCATTTGTACCACCAGGGCCTGCCTGCAAACTGGCCCTTGTACCATCGCCAGCAAGCGCGCAGTGCCTTGCCGGTTATCCTGAATGGTGCTCCAAGCACTCCCCAAACTCCCCTTGACGTATTGCTCATAGAAGTAGTGTGTTGATGATTGTGGCTGCAAATCTACAAAAATGGTTTTGATGAAACTGCAAAGCACAGTCTAAAGTTTGTGGAGAGCGAGCGGGAACGGCCGGAGCGGCTGCCGGGCGGCCGGCCAAGCGGGTCTTCTGCACACTATTTCAAGTTTCGCAAGTGTTCACTTGTAGCTGACAAGCGTTTAAGGAGCGGGCTGA
>CAMBOH010000115.1 GCA_945869305.1 uncultured bacterium | reverse complement strand
TCTGAGCCACCGTTCCCTGCGGTTTTGCCGCAGGGTCCCCCGCGGCTCTACCCCACCGTTCCTCGCGGCTCTGAGCCACCGTTCCCTGCGGTTTTGCCGCAGGGTCCCCCGCGGCTCTACCCCACCGTTCCCCCGCGGTTCTGAGCCACCGTTCCCTGCGGTTTTGCCGCAGGGTCCCCCGCTTTTCCTCCGCCGCAGCACACCGATTCACAAATTTAGTGTACTTTTGCTTCGCAATCAAGGCGGGCCTCCCCTCCCGCCCCCACAACCACCACTCCCCAAACCCCAACCGCATGCGTTTTAGCGATGTTATCGGACAGGACGAAGTAAAGCGGCAACTCCAACGGCTGTTGTCAGAAGGCCGTATGCCCCATGCCCTTTTGCTGGCCGGACCCGAAGGCTGTGGCAAACTGCCCTTGGCCTTGGCGCTGGCCCAACGCCTGCTGTGCAGCAACCCCACCCCCGAAGGCGATTCCTGCAACGAGTGCAAGTCGTGTCGCATGGCCGCCAAACTGGCTCACCCCGACCTGCACATGGTATTCCCCGTGTTCAAGCCCTCGGGCCAAAGTGCCGGAGCAGTCAGCGACCAATTCCTCAAACAATGGCGTGAGCAGCTGGCCGAAACGCCCTACTTCGACCGTAACACCTGGCTGCAGCGCATCGGGGTGGAAAACCAGCAGTCGCTCATCAACGTGTCCGAAGCCAAAAATCTGCTCAACAAGCTCGTCAGCGTGAGCAGCCAGGGCGGCTATCGCGTGGTAGTGATGTGGCTGGCCGAACAGATGAACACCGAAGCGGCCAACAAGCTGCTCAAGATGCTCGAAGAGCCTCCCGCCGGCACCGTCTTCATCCTCACTGCCAACCATCCCGAACAGATGCTGGCCACCATATTGAGCCGCACGCAGCGCATCGACTGCAAGCCCCTGACCGACGAACAGATTGCCTGCGCCCTCCAACAGCACTGCGGACTGCACGCCGAGGATGCACAGGCCGTGGCCCATGCCGCCGAAGGCAGCTACATCAAGGCCCTGCAACAGGTCTACATGCACGCCGACACGGCCCAGTTCTTCGACCTCTTCGTGCTCCTCATGCGCCTCTGCTACATGCGCAAGGTCAAGGAACTCTACCAATGGGCCGACCAGCTTGCCCAGTGGGGACGTGAAAAACAGAAAGCCTTCTTGGCCTACTGCCAACGCATGGTGCGCGAAAACTTTGTCTACAATTTCCACCGGCCGGAGCTGAACTACATGAACCGCACCGAAGCAGACTTTGCCGTGCGTTTTGCCCGTTTCATCAACGAGCGCAACGTGATCGGCATCACCGACGAACTGTCACTGGCACAGCGCGACATCGAGGCCAATGTGAATCCGCGCATGGTCTTCTTCGACATGGCCCTCAAGCTGATTGTCCTGCTCCTCCAGTGAACCTCCCCCCATTCCCCGATTCTACATCCAACCCCATACACCATCCTCTATATACATCCATGATAACTGAAAAGGAAGACTTCGTTGCCGACCGACCGCAACACGCTGCTACTGCGGCCTCCGAAACGGTCGATGCCGGACAACAGCCCGACCATAACACACCCGTCCGCCAGCCTGCTCCGGCGGCCGGCTCATGCGCCTCCTGCGCCTCACCCTGCCAAGGTTGCTGCGGCGACCAAGCTGACAGCGATGCCTGCTGCTGGGGCGACGGGCACCTGCGCGGATTATGTGCCAAGGGCTGCGGACGCAGCGACCGGCAGCTCAACACTTACGACTACTTGGCCGATGTGCCGGGCAACCTGGCAGCCACCGACTTTGTCGAAGTGCAGTTCAAGAACACGCGCAAGGGCTTTTACCGCAATGACAACCATCTCGACTTGCAGAAAGGCGACGTGGTAGCCGTGGAGGCACAGCCCGGTCACGACATTGGTGTGGTCACGCTGACTGGCCGCTTGGTACTGCTCCAAATGCAGAAGGCCAACCTGAAGCAAGGCATCGAGGTGCGCCGTGTCTATCGCAAGGCGCGCCCTGCCGATATGGAGAAGTACGAACAGGCCAAAGCCCGCGAACACGACACGATGATCGAGTCGCGACAGATTGCCAAGAATCTGGAGTTGCAGATGAAGATCGGCGATGTAGAGTATCAGGGTGACGGAAACAAGGCTATCTTCTACTATATTGCCGATGCCCGTGTCGATTTCCGAAAGCTCATCAAGGTGCTGGCCGAAACCTTCCATGTGCGCATCGAGATGAAGCAGATTGGCGCGCGTCAGGAGGCAGGCCGCATTGGCGGCATCGGCCCTTGCGGACGCGAACTGTGCTGTGCCACCTGGATGAAAAACTTCAGTTCGGTGAGCACCGCGGCCGCCCGTTTCCAGGACATCACACCGAATCCACAGAAGTTAGCAGGACAGTGTGCCAAACTGAAATGCTGCCTGAACTACGAGGTTGACACCTATATGGAGGCTGCCCGCAAGCTGCCGGAACGCAGCGTGAACCTCGAAACGGCTGACGGCACTTTCTACTTCTTCAAGGCCGACACGCTGGCTGGTCTCATCACTTACAGCAGCGACCGCCGCATGGCAGCCAACTTGGTCACCATCACTGCCGAAAGGGCACACCAGATTATTGCCATGAACGCGGCAGGCGAAAAGCCCCAGCAGTTAGAGGCAGAAGGCAAGCAGCAGCCCGGCAAGCCGCTCGACCTCGCCGAGCAGGAGGACCTCACCCGCTTCGACAAGGTGAAGCGCAAGCAGTCACGACGCGACAAGAAACGCCAGACTGAAGCCCAATCTGCCGGCCGCGACAAGCAGCCGCGCCGCGACAACCATGCTTCTGGCGGCAACCGGCGTGATGCGCGTGGCCCGCGGGGCAATCGTCAGGGCAAGCAGCAACCCGGCAACTCGGGCGGCAACAGCGGATCGAACAACAAGGCATGACTCTATGCGCGCGCGTATATATATAATAGGAGTGCTCACGGCCCTGCTGTGTGGTGCCTGCCACGACCGACCTGCGGCCTACGAATATCGCCCGACTCCCCTCGATGGATGGGAGCCGGGCGACACCTTGCGCTTTCAGGTGGACTCGCTCACCGCATCTGGCACCTACCGGCTGAACCTGGGCGTGCGCACCTCAGCCATGCACAGCTACCCCTACCGCACACTCTGGCTACGGATAGAGCAGCGCTGGCACAACCCCGAAACCACACGGACCGACACTGTCGAACTCTCCTTCGTGGACAGCGAAGGCAACTTCCTGGGCCAGGGGGTCAGCCTCTACACCTTCACGCAGAGCGTCGGCCGCCTCCAACTGCGGGCCGGACAGTCGGCTGACATTACCGTCAACCACCTCATGCGCAGCGAAATGCTCGAAGGCGTTGAGGCTGTCGGCATCTGCTTGGAAGCCGGAATGCCCGGATAATCTGGACTCTCCGGGAAATTCGGAATTTTCAGAATCTCCAGACTTTTCAGACAACCCGGAATCTCCGGAAATTCCTGAATAACCAGACCCTCTGGATTATCTGGAATATCCAGATAACCCCGCCTCTCCCCAAGCCATACTACTTACCTGCCAATAGAAGATATCTTCTACCGCCGAAGGAGATATCTTCTATTGCCGATGGAGATATCTTCT
>CAMBOH010000114.1 GCA_945869305.1 uncultured bacterium | reverse complement strand
TCTTACATCTGTCTAACATCTGCGGACAGACCGGTGACAACGGCGCACTGGGAGAGCAGGCATCCTGCCTGCTGTGTCTGTTAATCCACAGATGTCAAACAGATATTAAACAGATATCTGTCTTACATCTGTCTAACATCTGCGGACAGACCGGTGACAACGGCGCACTGGGAGAAAGTAGGGGCAAAAACGGAGGCTGGGCCAGACGTGACAACTCGGCGGATTGTTACGCCTAAGCCTGGACTTGTGTATCACGAATCAGGAGGTTCTGGAGACAGCGTTGCAGCAGAAGGAAAAGTCAAGCTGAAGGGTTGGCTGAAGGGGCTGAAGGATTTTTCCGGCTTTAAAAATGCGTATATAACGGGGCGCGTTATTCATCATCGGAACGCGCTCGGGCACTCCGTTTGGCTTCGATGATGATAAGAACGATTGTATACCCGTTTGGCCATGCGAGCCATAAAAGGAGCACTGCAAGCAGTGGGCAATTCGGGAAAACCCTTACTTTTGTACACCCAAACCTATCTCTGATACAATCTGGTATGCCTTCCCAACGTTTAGCCTCCTTAGACATCCTGCGCGGGTTCGACCTCTTCCTGCTGGTGTTCCTGCAACCCGTGCTGTGGGCCTTTCTCACCCAATGGGGCACGCCCCAGGCGCAGGCCGTGCTTTACCATTTTGACCATGAAGTGTGGCAGGGCTTCCGCTTCTGGGACTTGGTCATGCCCCTGTTCCTATTTATGAGCGGCACCTCCATGCCCTTTGCCTTGGCACGCTTTGTGCGCGGTGATGCGCCCAAGTGGCAGGCTGTGCGCAAGGTGTTGCGCCGCTTTGTCATCCTCTTCCTGCTGGGTATGGTGGTGCAGGGCAACCTGCTGTCGCTTCAGGTGGAGAGCCTGCAAGTCTATACCAACACGTTGCAGGCCATTGCTACGGGCTATCTCATTGCCTCCCTCCTGCTGCTCAACCTTGGCTGGCGCGGCCAGCTGGTTGCCATGGTCCTGCTGCTGGCGGCCTACACCATCCCCATGATGGTCTGTGGCGACTACAGCGCAGCGGGCAATCTGGCCTGCCGTATCGATGCTGCCATACTGGGGCATTACCAAGGCGACCCCACTTATGCCTGGCTGCTGCCCAGCTTCAACTTCGGTGTGACGGTGCTGCTCGGTGCCTTCGCCGGACAGATAATCCGTCTGGACCGCGAGGGAGCCACCGTGCGTACGGCCTTGCGACTGACGGCAGTGGGCCTCGCACTGGTGTTGGGCGGCTGGCTGTGGTCGTTTGACATGCCCGTCATCAAGCGCATCTGGACCTCCAGCATGACCCTGCTTTCGGGTGGTTACTGCTTCCTGCTCATGGCCCTGTTCTACTATGTGGTAGACGTGTGTCGCCTTCACCGTCCTTTCGACTGGCTGAAGGTGTACGGCATGAATTCCATTACGGCCTACATGCTTGGCGAGGTCGTCAACTTCCGTTCGGTGGTCGACTCCCTCACCTATGGCTTGCAGCCATGGTTAGGCGACTATTATGCCGCCTGGCTCACTCTCGGCAACTTCCTGCTGCTTTTCGCCATCCTGCTGCTCATGTGGCGCGCCCGCTGGTTTGTAAAGATATAGTCGGACTTTCAGCCCGCACGTTGTTGGGAGGACACGCGCTGAAGGGGCACGCTCTCTCCATGCCGGTTTGAAGCGATGGTGCACTGGGAGAGCAGGCATCCTGCCTGCCTCAACGACAGCCCAGACAACTAAGGCAATCAAGGCAACTTAGACAATCAAGACATTCAGTTTTCGCAAGTATTTACTTGTGGTTAACAAGCGTTCAAGGAGCGGGCTGAAAGCCCAGCAAGCACATAGCCCAGGGCATCGCCCTGGGTAGATATGAGGCGATAAAGTTCGCCCTGCAAGGGCAAAAGCGTTAGAACACATGGGGTTTGTATCCATGCTTTTGCCCTTGCAGGGCGCACTTTGCGGCGGTCAACCAACCCAGGGCGCTGCCCTGGGCTATGTGCTCGTTGCCCCTCCGGGGCGTGCTTTGAACGCTTGCTATTGTTGCCCCGAAAGTAGGGACACAAGCGTTCAAGGAGCGGGCTGAAAGCCCAACAAAGACAGCGGCAAGCCCCACAACGAGAATCGCACGAACCCTACGCAA
The DNA here is from genome assembly GCA_945869305.1 of uncultured bacterium. Taxonomy (GTDB): domain Bacteria; phylum Bacteroidota; class Bacteroidia; order Bacteroidales; family Bacteroidaceae; genus Alloprevotella. The sequence continues at coordinate 1,495 of CAMBOH010000114.1, read as the reverse complement.
AGAAGCGTCGGATTCGTGCGATTCTCATTCAGCGCAACACGCTGCGGCTCAGCCGATGGTGAGCAGCGTAGTGCCTTCCATCACGCTGTCGCCGGCTGCCACGCAGATGCCTGTTACGGTGCCGTCGGCCTCGGCCGTGATGTTGTTCTCCATCTTCATGGCTTCGAGCACCAGGACGGTGTCGCCCTTCTTGACAGCCTGGCCGGCCTCAACCAATATCTTGGTGACCACACCGGGCAGGGGAGCCTTGACCGGTGCACCGGCACCGGGACCGCTCTTGGCGGCAGGGGCTGCTGCGGCGGGAGCTGCTGCGGCAGGAGCTGCGGGAGCAGGGGCAGCAGGCACGTCGGCTGTGCTGACAGTGGGGAGGTCTTCTTCGACCAGCGAGGAGCCGTGCATCTCCACCTCAAAGGGGATGCCGTTGACCTCTACCTTGGCCTTGGTGCCGACAATGCTGTCGATGGTCACATCGAACTGGGCACCGTTGATGGTATACTTATACTGTTTCATCGAATGAATGTCTTTTGAACTGTTTGGAATGAGTGTGACAGGCTAAAGCTGCGCCATGAGCGCGGAAGGGTTGTTCCATCCCGTGCGGTGATGCTCAACCGTGATGATACCCGGCTCATCGTCGTGTACCACCTCTACGTCGTAGGACAGCAGGGCCAGCGCGATGGCTGCGGCGTAGGCCGGCATTTCGGCTTCGGTGGGCAGCGGATGCTGGCCGTCGACGAGCAGGTCGGCAATGGTGCCCTGCTGTTCGTCGAGGCGTATGGTCAGCTGCTTGTCGCCAAGCGTATAGTGAAAGGTCTTCATTGTCGGGAAGAGAGGGGGATAGATGATTAAAGGGGAATGTTGCCGTGCTTCTTGGCCGGACGGGTTTCACGCTTGTTGGCCAACTGCGCCAGGGCGCGACAGATGCGGAAGCGCGTGTTGCGCGGCTCAATCACGTCGTCGACATAACCGAACTCGGCTGCCTTGTAGGGATTGGTGAAGAGGTCGTTGTACTCCTTCTCCTTTTCGGCCAGGAAGGCCTTGGGGTCGGCCTGCTCCTTGGCCTCCTTGCCGTTCAGGATGGCCACGGCGCCCGATGCACCCATCACAGCGATTTCGGCCGAAGGCCAGGCGTAGTTGAGGTCGGCCTTGAGCTGCTTGCAGCCCATCACGATGTGTGAACCGCCGTAGCTCTTGCGCAGCGTCACCGTCACCTTGGGCACTGTGGCCTCACCGTAGGCATAGAGCAGCTTGGCGCCATGGTCGATAACGGCGTTGTACTCCTGGCCTGTACCGGGCAGGAAGCCGGGCACGTCGACAAGCGACACGATGGGGATGTTGAAGCAGTCGCAGAAGCGCACGAAGCGGGCTGCCTTGCGCGAAGCGTTGCAGTCGAGCACGCCGGCATACACGCTGGGCTGGTTGGCTACCACACCCACGCTCTGGCCGTTGAAGCGGGCAAAGCCGATGATGATGTTGCGGGCAAAGTTGCGCTGCACTT
>CAMBOH010000113.1 GCA_945869305.1 uncultured bacterium | reverse complement strand
CAGGGCGATGCCCTGGGCTATGTGCTCGTTGCCCCTTCGGGGCGTGCCTTAAACGCATGTTTCCCTTCGGGGCGTGCCTTGAACGCAGGCGCTTATTCTCTGATTCAACTTGCGAAACGTGAGTTAGGATTTAGTGGTGGAACAGACGGACACCGGTGAAGGCCATCGTCATGCCATACTTGTTGCAGGTCTCGATGACATGGTCATCGCGCACGCTTCCACCAGCCTGTGCCACATACTGTACGCCACTCTTGTGGGCACGTTCGATGTTGTCGCCAAATGGGAAGAAGGCATCTGAACCCAGTGCCACTTCTGTGTTCCGGGCTATCCACTCCTTCTTTTCGGCCATGGTCAGCACTTCGGGCTTTTCGGTGAAGAACTGCTGCCATACGCCGTCTGCCAATACATCGTCATGGTCTTCCGAAATGTAGATGTCGATGGTATTGTCACGGTCCGCACGGCGAATCTTCTCTACCCAGGGCAGGTTCATCACTTTGGGATGCTGGCGCAGCCACCATATGTCGGCCTTGTTGCCGGCCAGCCGCGTGCAGTGGATGCGGCTCTGCTGTCCGGCACCGATACCGATGGCCTGGCCGTCCTTGGCGTAGCAGACCGAATTTGACTGGGTATACTTCAGGGTGATGAGGGCTATCTTGAGGTCGCGCAGTGCAGCTTCGGTGAAGGTCTTGTTCTCGGTAGGAATCTGGGCGAACAGGCTGGCATCGTTCAGGTCAATCTCGTTGCGTCCCTGTTCGAAAGTCACGCCAAACACCTGCTTGCGTTCGAGCGGTGCAGGGCGGTAGTCAACGTCCATCTTCAGTATCACATAGGTGCCCTTGCGCTTGGCACGCAGGATCTCGAGTGCTTCGGGCGTATAGTCGGGTGCAATCACACCGTCACTCACCTCGCGCTTGATGAGCAGGGCCGTGGCTTCGTCGCAGGTGTCGCTCAAGGCGATGAAGTCGCCGTACGACGACATGCGGTCGGCTCCGCGTGCACGGGCATAGGCCGTGGCAATAGGCGAAAGGGGCAGGGTGAGGTCATCCACAAAGTAGATCTTGCGAAGCGTGTCGCTCATCGGCAGGCCTACGGCAGCACCTGCAGGCGACACATGCTTGAACGAGGCTGCGGCAGGCAGACCCGTGGCAGCCTTCAGTTCGCGTACCAGCTGCCAGCCATTCAGTGCATCCAGAAAGTTGATGTAGCCCGGCCGGCCGCCAAGCACTTCGATGGGGAGCTCGCCTTGCTCCATATAAATGCGCGACGGCTTCTGGTTGGGGTTGCAGCCGTACTTGAGTTCCAATTCTTTCATTGTATGGTTTTGCTTGATGTTACTGAGTCTGTCATGGGGAGAGCGGCTGCGTCTGTCATTCCAGAACGCCACATTCCTGCCAGCTTTTCACCATTTTTTCGGCATCGGCCAGTGCCGTTTCGGCATCCACCTCATATTCCTTGCAGAGCAGGCTGGCCAGCTTTTGTGCGTCGAACGTTTCGTTCTCGACGGCCTGCCACAGATAGGCGGCACTTTCGTTCAGCGCAATCATCTGGCTAAAGTCGACGTTTTCAATGCCTGAGGCAATGACCACTTTCTCTCCGCAGACGTCGCGGAGCTCAAATCCTTTTTTAATTCTCATTATGTTTTGCTGTTGTATTTCGAGGGTGGGGGGGCAGACAGCCGGAATGCTGTCATGCTTTGGTCGGAGATTGTATGGAGTCCTTGCCGAGCAGCATTCTGATGCGGCGGTAAACGCCCAGAATGATGCGGCGTAAGGGTTTCAGCGCCAGCCACACTTGTGAATAGATGCGCCATTTCAGGCCGTCCGTGCGGTCGGGCTTGCTACGCCCTTTGCGGTAGAAGGCTATGGCTATGCCCACCACGTCTGTGTCACGGCATGTTTCTGTACCCTTGATGTTGCCGTCGCCCATCAGCACAAGCCTGTCTCCCTTCCGGTCGATGACCCGGTGCAGCACATAGTGTTCGGGTGACACTTCAGCCAACACCACATCACGCACCTTGACAGCGTCGGGAGCGACCGGGGCCAGCAACACCTTGTCGCGGTTTGACTCCAAAAAGAGCCGCATACTGTAACCCTTTACGCGCAAGGTTGCCGTATGGCCTTGCTGCAAGGCTCGTCGCACCTCAGCAATCAACAGGTGGTTGGGGACTTCAAGAACGCGCGTATACATATATAATTATATTATTGGGCTGTAGTGAGGTGGGCGAAGCTCAATCGGGCGGCCTCTTCGTCGGGTCGGCATTTCAGATAGAAGGCCGGCACCCTTTGAGCCACCAGGTTGACCGTTTCGGTAATGGCCCTGTAGGTCGTTTCGTCCCAGATCATGGTCGAGCACGACGAGAGCACCGAGGCATAGGCTTGCAGTTTGCCTTCCCGGGAGATGATGTTCTCGGGGAACTGTTCCAGACGCAGGAAGGCACCGGCTGGCATCGAGAGGTTGCGGTAACAAGGTGTCTTGCCGCTCCATGGTGTTCCATACACCATTACGCTGCCATTATCAAGCACGCGCACGGCAGGATTGTCATCGTTCAGCAAGTCAGACCCAGCTATATAGCGTCGCCACAGTCCCGAGTGTGTGCTCTTGCCTGTACCGCTCTTGCCCAAGAACAGATAGCCCTTCTCGTCATACATGGTCACCGAAGCGTGCATGAGCAGCGTGTTGTAGTTTGCTGCTGCAAAGGCAAAGGCTATCATCATTGCATTGCCCAAACCGAAACGGCGTTGGTGCAACTCACCAAACGGCGTGATGCGGCACACGGCGAAATTGTCTTCCGTTTCCATGGCACAGGCTATCTGGCCGTCTGTGTCACTGATCAGAATCTTATATCCCTTTTCAGTCCGATAGATGCCGTGGTTGGTGCCGCCACAGTCAAATTGTCCCAACTCCTTGCCACGCGGTGTGCTGTCCACCGCGTCCGGGGCAACGGTAGCCTCCAGTATCAGCGGTTCGTGACATTCTTTGAGAAAGAAAGGAGCGTATGAGGGCAAAAGCCTTTTCAGTTCATCGGCTTGGGGAGCGTGTATGGCGAAGCAGCTGTCAGCCACTTTAAAGCAGAGTGTTTCCATGCATGCCGGGAATATCTTGATGTAAGTTAATGATTTGTGTGAACGGCGAGGTTGCTGTATGCATGGCCTCTCCTGTACAAGGGACAACCAGTCCCCTTCGCGCCTCACTCGTCATCGAGCGCTGGCGGCAACATGAAGTCGCTGGCTGTCAGCTCAGTGAAATGCTGGTCCTTCTGTTTGGCAACTTGCTTTCGCAATGCTACCAGTTTCTTTTCGAGCTTTTCCTTCTTGGTATCAAAGAAGACGACACAGGTGTGCGGTCGTCCGAATCGGTTGTCGAGATAAGTCTTGAAGGTGGCTGCCCATTCTGCGCGTCTTTCCAGAAATCGGGTTTTCTTTTCCAGTTGTGCGCCGGGCAGTGTGCTTACGGGCGACACATAGACCGTAGAGTCGCTGAAGCAAGTGCCATAGGCAAAGGCATAGATTGTTTGTCCCTTCTGGCTTTGGGCCTGTGCAGTGTAGGAGATGCAAAGGGTGAGCAAGCTTGCCAGCCATATAAATGCGTATTTCATCGTCTTTTTTAAATATGTTGGGTGCAAAGATAGTGTAAGGCGAGCGTAGTGCAAAAGAAAAGCTGAAAGTTTTTCGTTTTGCACTGCCGAGCCGCAGCCTATCTTGGCGAAGCAAAGAAGTGCAAGGCGAGCGTAGTGCAA
>CAMBOH010000112.1 GCA_945869305.1 uncultured bacterium | reverse complement strand
TTTTAGTACACATTTAATGGTTATCAAATGTGTCTACCTATATCAGTACAAGACACTGTTTGCGAGTCCAGCATCACTGAAATGACAACAAGATATAGTTGTGTCTATTGATTCAGTATGGCTTTTACAATACAGTCATTGTTTCAGCTAAATACTACTTACTTTCCAGAGAAGATATACTTCATCGGCAATAGAAGATATACTTCTCGGGCAAAGTAAGTATATCTTCTCTGAAAATGTGGGGGCATTTGAACAACAAGAAAAATACATATTCCATGTTACAGTATAATATAGATTTGAACGGCAAGACCATCTTGGTCACAGGAGCCGCAGGTTTCATCGGCAGTAACTTGGTGAAACGATTGTTGAACGACTTTGAGCCTATCAAGGTCATTGGCATTGACTCCATCACCGACTACTATGATGTACGTCTCAAACAGGAGAGGCTGAAAGAAGTTGAAGGTCTATCGAAGGATTGGACATTTATCAAAGGCAATATCGCTGACAAAGCACTCATCGAGCAAGTTTTTTCGGAAAACAGGCGCAATCGACAAACCCTGTGGGGAGAGTATACGGAGGCTAACCCAAAACTGTTGCTAAACGGTACATGAAGAAAGGGATGTCTCTAACTCCTTTTACCTGTGCCCGGAAGCATTTGACCTTTGAGTTGAGCGACTCAGCTGATGGACTACAATATGGTACTTGTAGCGGCCGGAAGGGGCGGAACCAGGGAACGTCAGATGCAGGCCATGCGCACGTTGGAGTGGCTTGGACTGTCGCGGTTCACGGCGGCTGTGATGTATGTGGAGCAAGTGGTTTTCGGACTTCCTGAGGAGGAAATGCTTTGCAGGCCAGATGTAGAGGCCGGGCGGTATCTCCTTGATGAGATTATGCGGTCTGGCAACTTCGGAAAGTACGACACGAGGCTCCAGAGGGCGCATTCGGGTGGTAATGTTCGACTGTATCTGCATAATGTAGGGCGATTGATGAACATGAAAAGGTTCTATCCTTCCGAGGTGTTGTGGGCTCCGCTTTGGAAGGTGGGGCATTGGCTGTGGCGGAGGGCGAAGGGATATTAGGCTACGTGCGGGAAACGTGAAGGGTTGCGAGTCGGTGGATAACAATGAAGAGGTATTACCGTCTGCATGAGACACTTGGGGTGTCACTGAAACAAAGGTGAGAAGAATGTATGTGTCAAACGGCAGGATGCCTGTTCTCTCGGTTTTATCCACAGATGTCAGACGGTTGTTCTGGTGGTGGCTGGCCTCTCAGTCGTTTTAAGCAGGCAGGATGCCTGCTCTCCCAGTACAGCGTCGCTTGGGGCTGGGTTCCTGTCTGACGGTACGCACTGTAGGGTACGCGCTGTAGAGGCGGGGAATGTGAACTTTCAAGATAGAAGTGAAATTTTTTCGTTCTCTCCCTCGCCTTCGGAGCGTAGCGGAGAAGGCGGGGAAAGTATGGGGCGGGGCAGATTTTATGGGTTGAATGCTGGTCAGTTCAAAATATTGAACTATTTTTGCACCGCTTTTGGGGCATGTGTCCCTGCAAGGCATATCGGGGCGTAGCGCAGTCCGGTTAGCGCACCTGCTTTGGGAGCAGGGGGTCGTGGGTTCGAATCCCGTCGCCCCGACAAGGATTAAAAGGGAAAAAGAGTTTCAGAGGCCGAGCGGCTTCCTGAAACTCTTTTTCTTGTTTGTATGGCCGAAAGCGGAATTTACTTTGATGTTCCTGCGGGGCGTGCTCCTGTGGGGCTGATGCTAAAGACGGGTGGGGGAGGGCACAAAAAAAGGATGCCATGGTGAAGCATCCTTCTTGTGAGGTACCCAGCAGATTCGAACTGCTGTACACGGTTTTGCAGACCGCTACCTAGCCACTCGGTCAGGGTACCAATTTGAGGCGGTGCGTACGGGACTCGAACCCGTGACCCCATGCGTGACAGGCATGTATTCTAACCAGCTGAACTAACGCACCTTGACAGCGGAAGCAGACTGTGTGAAGTGTCTCGCTTTCCTGTTTGCGGGTGCAAAGGTACAACCTTTTTCGGTTTGGCCAAGGGAAAGCTCCGTTTTTTTCAAAAAAACTTGGCGAAGACGTGCAAATCGTGGTATTCGCCGGCTGCGTAGTGCCATTGGGGCAGTACGGCCTGCTGCCGGTAGCCTTGGCGCAGGAAGGTCTGGCAGGCTATGGCGTTGGTGCTGGCCACTTGGGCATAGAGCAGGTGGACGCGCAGGCGTTCGACCGCATACTGTTCGAGCAGTTGCAGGGCTTGCGGGCCATATCCCTGGTTGCGTTCTTCGCTGAGCAACGCCAGTCCCACTTCGGCGCGGGCGTGTAGGGGGGAATAGTCTGTGAGGTCGGCCAGTCCTACGGCGCGGCATTTTCCTCCGGCTTCATCGTCCACCTCAATCACGAAGCGGGCTTCGCTGCCGTTGGGGGCTGTGTCGGCCGAAGCGATGTACTGCTTGAGTGCGAAGCGCGAATACGGGCCGCTGGCTGCCGTGGTGCTCCACAGCTGCGGGTCGTTTTCGATGGTGTAGAGCAGGGTCAGGTCTTCGGGTTCGATGGGGCGTAGTTTCATTAGGATACGGGAAAGAGCGTGTAGGTTTGGCTGCCGGTGATGAGGATGCCGGTGTTCGGGTTGAAGGTGCCGATGTGTGTCTGCTTGTTGCGTTTGCGGCTGAACTGCCGGAGCATGGTGTCGAAGGCAAAGTCGTGCATGTCGTACACCACGTGCTGGTATTTCCCCAGGTCGGGCATGTCGGTCAGGAAGTCGGGATGTGCAGTCTGTGTGTCGGGCTTCCGGCAGTCGATGTCGAGTCCGTAGGCTGTGGCAATCTGCTGTATCTGTTGGGTAGCATGTCCCAGATAGAGCATGCGTCCCGGTGTCTGGCTGCGGCGCGGATGGAGGAAGCGCAGGATGGAGAGGCGCTGCTGTGCAGCGAGTGCCAGCAGGCCACGCAGCAGGATGGCTAGCTGTACGGGTAGTGAGAGCAGGGGGCCGTAGTGCTTGAAGTGCTTGTTGAAGAACAGCAACATGGCCTGGTAGAACACGTGTACGTAGCGGTAGGTGTTCTTCTTGGTGCTTTCTCCCTTGTAGTGCAGCATCAGGGTGGGGCAGTAGTAGTTTTGCAGCCCCTGTTGCAGCAGCCGGTAGGAGAGGTCTATGTCCTCGCCGTACATGAAGAAGTCTTCGTCGAAGCCTCCGTTCTGCTGCAGGGCGCGGTGGGGCACCATCATGAAGGCTCCCGAAACGATGTCGATGGCATGGGGCTGCCCGATGGGCAGGAAGCTCAGGTAGTAGCGGCCGAACAGTCTGCTGTGGGGAAACAGGGTGCCCAGTCCGCTCATGCGACAAAAGGAGACCCACGGGGTGGGCATGCCGCGTCGCGATTCAAGGGCGAAGTGACCGTTGGTTTGCAGCATATGTGCGCCCAGTGCGCCCAGGTCGGGCTTGGTTTCGGCAAGGCGCAGCACGTCGGCCAGGGTGTGTTCGGTAAGCAGGGTGTCGGGGTTGAGAAACAGGATGTATTTGCCCTTGGCCTGTTTCAGTGCCTGGTTGTTGGCCTTGCCGAAGCCCACATTGCGTTTGTTGGCGATGAGGTGGAGCTGCGGGTAGTCGGCTGCGGGAAACTGCTGTCGCAGGTAGGGCACCGAATGGTCTGCGCTGAAGTTGTCGATCACAAGCACTTCGAACTCGTCGGGCGGTATGCCTTCGCTCCGGTAGATGGAGAGCAGGCATTGCTCGACAAAGTACTTGACGTTGTAACTGACTATGATGATGGATAGCTGCATGGAGGATGGTTCAGTAGATTATAAGGTCATGAAGGAGTAGGTTGTGAGGTTATAGAGTTGCTTCGTAATCTGGGTTGTCAGGTTATGGCATGATGAGGCAGTGAGGTTGCGCCTTGAGCGGCGGAGTTGCCATACGCTCTCATAGTTGCTTCGTAATCTGGGTTATCAGGTTATGGGATGATGAGGTTGTAGGGTTGCGCCTTGAATGGCGGAGTTGCCATACGCTCTCATAGTAATGTTACTCACGTTTCGCAAGTGTTCACTTGTAGCTGACAAGCGTTTAAGGAGCGGGCTGAAGGCC
>CAMBOH010000111.1 GCA_945869305.1 uncultured bacterium | reverse complement strand
TCGCCTTGCACGATCTTTTCATTTGATAGGCGGCGGCTCGGAAACCAAAAAGAAAATCTTTCAGCTTTTCTTTTGCGCTGCGCTCGCCTTGCACTATCTTTGCACCCGCAAACGATACAGAGGACAGATTTGGCTGCTTGCAACCTCTCAAAAACAATGCTAAAACTTGCCGTGCGACTGCGGGCCTCGTGGGCCGGCACGCGCGGCAATCGCATGACAACGGTAAAGCCGAATCCCACTCTGCCTGTTTCCGCTCCCGCGAAAACAGGCTGATTTTTTAACCCCCTTCATTCTAAACAAACATGGGATACTTGTTTACATCGGAATCGGTGTCGGAAGGACACCCCGACAAGGTGGCCGACCAGATTTCGGACGCTGTGCTTGACCAACTCCTGGCCTACGACCCTCACTCTAAGGTGGCCTGCGAAACACTGGTGACTACCGGACAGGTGGTGGTGGCCGGCGAAGTGAAATCGGAGGCCTACGTCGACCTGCAGGACGTGGTGCGCAAAACCATCGCCCGCATTGGCTACACCAAGGCGGACTACAAGTTCGAAGCCGAGAGCTGCGGCATTTTCAGTGCCATACACGAACAGAGCGGCGACATCAACCGTGGCGTGGACCGGCGCGACGAGGCCGACCCCATGGCGCAGGGCGCAGGCGACCAGGGCATGATGTTCGGCTATGCCAACAACGAGACTGACAACTTCATGCCGCTGCCTCTGGCCCTGGCCCACGAAATCGTGGCCACGCTGGCCGACATCAGACGCGAAGGCAAGGTGATGACTTACCTGCGCCCTGACTCGAAGAGCCAGGTGACCGTCGAATACAGCGACGACAACGTGGCGCAGCGCATCGACACAATTGTCGTGTCGACCCAACACGACGAGTTCATCACCGCCCAGGAGGCCGGCTCGCAGGAAAAGGCTGACCTGATGATGCTCGAACAGATTCGACGCGACGTTGAGGAGATTCTCATTCCGCGCGTCATCGCCGAAAAGGTCAATACGCCCGAAATCAAGGCCCTGTTCGAGAAAGGACGCATCCGCTACTTTGTCAACCCCACGGGCAAGTTCGTGATCGGTGGCCCGCACGGTGACACGGGACTCACCGGACGCAAGATCATTGTCGACACCTACGGCGGCAAGGGGGCGCACGGCGGCGGTGCCTTCTCGGGCAAGGACCCCTCGAAGGTGGACCGCTCCGCAGCCTACGCCGCACGCCACATAGCCAAGAACATGGTGGCTGCCGGCGTGGCCGACGAAATGCTGGTGCAGCTGAGCTATGCCATTGGCGTGGCCCAGCCCATATCTATCTGTGTCAACACCTACGGACGCAGCCATGTGGCCCTGACTGACGGCGAAATCGCCGAACGCATCGGCAAGCTGTTTGACCTGCGCCCGGCTGCCATCGAACGGGAACTGGAGCTGCGCAACCCCATCTATGAGGAAACGGCCAGCTACGGACACATGGGCCGCCAGCCCCGCACGGTGGTCAAGACGTTCCACAGCATGGGACAGCCCGACAAGCGGGTGAGCGTGGAACTCTTCACCTGGGAAAAACTGAACAAGGTGGAAATGATCAGAAAGGAGTTCGGGCTGGCCTGAGGCCGGACGGAGACCCTCCTGTAACGCCTCCTTCTCCTACGCGCTTAACCTATGACAATTACCGTTTACAGTGCTTCGAGCGGACAGGTGCCTGCTCCCTACGTGGAGGCAGCGCACACGCTGGGCCGCCTGCTGGCCGCAGGCGGACACACCCTGGTCAACGGGGCCGGACGCACCGGCCTGATGGGGGCCTGTACCGATGCCTGTCTTGCCGCTGGCGGCCGGGCTGTAGGGGTCATCCCGCAGTTTATGGTCGATGAGGGCTGGCAGCACCGCGGCATGACCGAGCTGGTGGTCACCCCCGACATGCACCGTCGCAAGGAGCTGATGGCCGAAATGAGCGACGCCTGCATCGCCCTGGCCGGTGGCGTGGGAACGCTCGAAGAGCTGCTTGAGGTAATCACCTGGAAGCAGCTGGGCCTCTACCTGAAGCCCATCGTCCTGCTGAACACCGACGGCTACTACGACGCACTGCTGGCCCAGCTGCAGCGTGCCGTCGACCAACGCTTCATGCGCCCGCAGCACGCCGAGTGCTGGCGCGTGGCCGACACGCCCCAGCAGGCTGTCGAGCTGGCTCTGACCACACCGCCCTGGGACACCTCGGTGCGCAAGTTTGCCGCCCTGTAGCGGTCATGCCGTCTCTATCTGACTCCTTCGCAGGCTGCCCCGCGGGGCGGCCTGCGCCCGAACCGCCTATCTCTCCAAACCTACACGATGAATCCGCTCACCCCGCCTTCTGCCACCGACTCGCTGCACACCGACCCGCTGCAGCCCGACTCGGCCTGCCTGCCGCTGCTGCCTTGCACCGACGGGCAGCCGCTCTTTGTCGAGCCTACCCTGCTGCAAGGCGACTACTGGGCCGACGGACTGGTCCGGGTGGAGAAGTCCGACCTGGCCCTGACCCTGGACAGCCTGACGGGCATCAAGGGACATGCGACCACGCTGCAACCCGGCGGCATGGCGGGCGACCCCATGCCCTACCAGTTCAAGACCGACAACTTCGTGACCATCACCCTGCTGGTCAGCTTCTTCCTCGTGGTGTGGGTCATTTCGCGGTCGCGCCACTTCCTGCAGAGCCAGGTGAAGGACTTCTTCCACCAGCGCCACCACGAGAGCCTGTTTGCAGAGCGCACCCAGAATGAGCTGCGCGGCCAGCTGTTCCTCATTTTCCAGACGTGCTTCGTGCTGGGCATACTCTACTTCGACTTTACGCAGGAACGGCTCCCGCAGGTGTTCGCCCAGGTGTCGCCCTACAAGCTGCTGGGGCTCGGTGTGGGCATCTGCTGCCTATACTACCTGCTGAAAATCGGCCTCTACTCCTTTGTCAACGCCATCTTCTTCACCCGGCAGCAAAGCGCCAACTGGAACGATGCCTACCTGCTCAGTGTGCTGGGGCTGGGCCTGGCCCTGCTGCCCGTGGCCCTGCTCGTGGTTTATTTCAATCTGGCCTTCACCCATTTGGCCTGGCTCTTCTTTTGCGCACTGGTGATTGACAAAATCCTACTCCTCTATAAGTGCCACCGCATATTTTTCAAGTCGGCAGTGAGCTTGGTTCATCTTTTTTTGTACTTTTGCACGCTCGAAATTGTGCCGCTCCTCATTTTGCTGCACATTCTGGTATACGCCAACACGCTTTTACAGACCAACCAAATTGTTTAACCCGAGCGGTAACAGCCGTCTCACGCCGAAGTTTACACTGAAGTAAATGATCAAGAAGATTCTTGTTTCGCAGCCGAAGCCCACTTCCGAAAAGTCTCCCTACTTCGAGATTGAAGCCAAGGAGAATGTGGCATTCACGTTCCACCCTTTTATCAAGATAGAGGGACTCACAGCCCGCGAATTTCGCGCCCAGAAGGTCCAGATTCTCGATTACTCGGCCATCGTCTTCAATTCGCGCCACGCTATCGACTTTTTCTTCACACTGTGTAAAGAGCTGCGCATCACGCTGCCCGAGGACATGAAATACTTTGGCATTTCCGAAACCGTAGCCCTCTACATCCAGAAGTACATCCAGTACCGCAAGCGCAAGGTCTTCTTCGGCAGTACAGGCAAATGGCCCGAGCTGGTAACAGTCATGGCCAAGCACAAGACCGAAAACTATCTGGTACCGCTCTCCGACGTTCATAACGACGACGTGGCCCAGATGCTCGACGCGAAAAAGCTGAAGCACACCGAATGCGTGATGTACCGCACGGTGAGCAACGACTATCCCGCCGACAAACCCTTCGACTTCGACATGATCGTGCTGTTCACGCCCGCCGGCGTGGAATCGCTGCTCAAGAACTTCCCCAACTTCGACCAGGGCGAGACGCGCCTGGCCTGCTTCGGCCCTGCCACCAAAAAGGCTATGGAGGATGCCGGACTGCGCTGCGACCTCTCAGCCCCCACGCCCGAAGCACGCTCCATGACTGCCGCAATCGAAATGTATCTGGAGAAGGAGCGCAAAGCTGAAGCTGAAGCATAAACCCCTGACCTGTCAGGCTACCCGAACAATTGCCATGCCGATGGAATCCATCGGCATGGCAATTATAAATTGCATTCAAGTTTCGCAAGTGTTCACTTGTAGCTGACAAGCGTTTAAGGAGCGGGCT
>CAMBOH010000110.1 GCA_945869305.1 uncultured bacterium | reverse complement strand
CGTAAGCCAGCAGATTTACAGTCTGCCCCATTTGGCCACTCTGGTATTTGCCCATGTCTCAAGTTTCCCCCAACCGCGTTTTCACTTCGGTTTTTGAAGATGTTCCCTCGAAACGGCTGCAAAGGTAGGCATTATTTTTTTCGCACCAAATGTTTTGCCAAGTTTTTTGCCCCATACCGGCAAAAAAAATCCTGTTTGGGAGTTGTTCACCCCTTAGGAAACGCCCTCTCCGGGGGACTTTCAGGATACCACTCAGAGCCTTTGGGGCCATATAATGCCACGCGTTACTGAGGCATCCGCTGCCTGCCCCACTCTGCCGGCCTATTCTATATATAAGAGGTGCACCGCCGGAAATTCGCTACCGCAAGGGGGCAGACGCACGGTTCACAAGCAGTGGCGGCTGGCCGACAAAGATTCCTAAATGCCGAGTTGGGATTCCTAAGTGCCGAGTTGGATTTTCCAAGTGCCGAATTGCAAAAACTAAGTGCCGAGTTGGGAAAAACCGGATGGCGTGTTGAAACCCGCAGTTCTCTCCATCCAGTGTCACGGGTCTATCCTGCGCCGTCTTTAGAAGGCCGTCCTCAGATTCACACCCGCCCGACTTAGAGCTCCACAGATCTATCCTACCCCTCCCTTAGGGTTCCCGGCCTCAGACCCGACTGAGACGCGCCAGATAGTCGTAGTGCGTCCCCTTGACCACAAGTTCTGCCTGCAAGCCTGCCGCAGCGGCATGGCTACAGAGGGTATCGAAGTCGACATACAGCCAGCGGAACACAGAGCCACGGTGACGGCCATATACCATGCGGTAGTCCACCTCACCATAATACACACCGTCCTCTGGCAACTCCACATGGCCGGACTCATCTTCAAACAGATAGCAAAGGTCGGTCGAATCGGCCAGCACACACCCGCCGTCGGCCAACAGCTCCCTGCAACGCGACAACAACAGCGGAAGCCTGTCCAGCGTGCCCGCTATGCCCAGCCCGTTCATCAGCATCAGCAGGGTATCGAATCGGCTGCCAAAGTCATCGGTGAAGAAGTCGGCACACAGGGCCTGCCGCACACCGCGCTCGCGCATCGTCTCTACCGACAGTGCGGAAATGTCGATGGCCGTCACATCGTCCAGCCCCCGGCGCTGCAAAGCCAGCGTGTGGCATCCGGCACCGGCACCCACATCCAGCACACGGCCCTGCGACAGGGCCAGGGCCGTACGTTCGACCAGCGGCATTTCGGCCTCTGTCCGGAAAAGGTTATGTACTGGTATTTCGTCCTCATAGAACATGGATGACAAGACGCGCAGCCTCTGCGCGCGGCCCAGTTTGGCAAAGTCCTGAATGGCCAGACCCATCGGGTCGTGTTGAGGTGACAATTTCATGCTGCAAATATATGGAAAATGCGCGGACTTTTGTATACTTTTGCGGCATGAACGACTTTTATTGCCCCGAAGGAAACACTGCCCTGCTCATTTCGGGCGGTGTAGACAGTGCCGTCGCTGTACACATGATGTGTGAGCGCGGCGTGAAGCCCCATTTGTTCTACATCAAGATAGGCATGGAGGGTGAGGACTATTCGTGTACGGCCGAAGAGGACATCGAGCTTTCGCAGGTCATCGCCCGCAAATACGGACTGAAGCTGGATGTGGTAGACCTGCAGCAGGCCTACTGGACCCGGGTGGTAGGCTATGTGGTCGACAGGGTGAAGCAAGGGTTTACCCCCAACTCCGACGTGATGTGCAACAAGCTTGTCAAGTTCGGCGCATTCGAGGAGCAAGTGGGTCGCGACTTCGACTACATCGTCACCGGCCACTATGCCCGCACAGGGATTGACAGCGACGGCCAGCTCTGGCTGTATGCCGGCATCGACCCTGTCAAGGACCAGTCGGACTTTCTGGCACAGTTGGACAGCCTGCAGGTGGCCAAGTCTATCTTCCCGCTGGGCGGAATGCCCAAGAGCGAGGTGCGGCGCATTGCCGAGGAGCAGCGACTTCCCTGCGCCCACCGGAAGGACAGCCAGGGCATCTGCTTCCTGGGGAAAATCAACTACCGCCAGTTCATCACCCGCCTGCTGGGCGAAAAGGAAGGCGACGCCATTGACATAGAAACAGGGAAAGTAATCGGCCGGCACAAGGGCTACTGGTTTCACACCATCGGCCAACGCAAGGGACTGGGCTTCGGCGGCGGTCCGTGGTTTGTGGTAAAGAAGGACATTGAGCGCAACATCCTGTATCTGGCCAAAGGCTACGATACCACACTGCAATACGGCGACACGTTCACGCTGGCTGACTTCCACATTCTCACGGCCAACCCTTACGCGGAACTGGGCACCTACGACATCCGCTTCAAGATCCGCCACACCGAACGCCCTGTGCCGGGCAAGCTGCTGCACACGGCCGAAGGATGGCTGGTGAAGAGCTCCTCACCCATACAAGGCATTGCCCCGGGACAGTTCGGCGTCATCTATGACGCTGAAGGCAACCGCTGCATCGGCAGTGGCGAGATAGGCGTGTAGCACTGCTTCAATTCGAGAAAAAGCCCTGCATTTGCGCATCCCTTCCCCTTTCAAGGGCTTGAACACTCCTATATATAATACATCTGTCCTGACAGCAGACAACAAGGAAACAGTATGGAAAGCAAGGAACTCAAGCGACTGCCTGTAGGCATTCAGACGTTCGAGAAGCTGATAGAGCAGAACTGTCTCTACGTGGACAAAACGGCGTTCATCCCCAAGATGACGGCATACAGCAAGTACATCTTCCTGAACCGCCCGAGACGGTTCGGCAAGTCACTGCTGGCCTCCACGCTCCAAAGTTATTTTGAAGGACGGAAGGAACTGTTCAAGGGACTCTACATCGACAGTGTGGAGAAAGAATGGAAGGAATACCCCGTGCTGCACTTCAGCATGGCATCGTCCAAACACATGGAGAAGGAACAGTTGGTGAATTATCTGCTGTTCATTCTGGACGAAAACGAACGGCGCTTCGGCTTGTCGTCCGACTATCCTGACCCAAACGTGCGGCTGTACAATCTCATCACCCGAGTATACCAGAAGACCGGGAAGAAGGTGGTCGTACTCATCGACGAATACGATACCCCGCTGCTCGATGTGGTGCACGAAGGGGAAAAACTGCCTGCACTGAGGCAAGTGATGAGAAACTTCTATTCCCCGCTGAAAGATTGCGACCCTTACCTCCACTTTGTCTTCCTCACCGGCATCACGAAGTTCTCGCAGCTCAGCATCTTCAGCGGACTGAACAACCTGACAAACATCTCCATGGACCCGCAGTTCGCGGCCCTTTGCGGCATCAGCGTGGAAGAGGTCGAAGAGCAGATGGCTGACTATTTAGAGGATTTAGCCACGGCCCAAGACATGTCCCCCACCGAAGCCCTTAAGGCACTCAAAAGGCAGTACGACGGCTACCACTTCACCTGGCCCTCACCCGACATGTTCAACCCGTTCAGCCTGCTCAACGCCCTGCAGGACAGGAGGCTCAAAAGTTACTGGTTCGAGAGCGGCACACCGACCTTCCTCATCGAAATGCTGCGGAAGTTCAACGTTGCACCCTCCATGCTCAAACCCACCAAAACCATGGCATCGGCTTTCGATGCGCCCACCGAGAGCATGACGTCTGTCATGCCGCTACTCTACCAAAGCGGCTACTATACGATCAAGGAGTATAACCGTATGGGAGACCTCTACATGCTGGACATTCCCAACAACGAAATCCGCATCGGTCTCATGGAGAGCCTGCTGCCCAACTACGTGCAGGTCGACACCTATAAAGGCACCGCCACCATAGCTGAGATGTATCTGGCCCTGCTGGAGGAGAACCTCGACGAGATGCTCCGCCTGCTGCAGGCCTATCTGCTCACCATCCCGCAGTGTGATAACACGAACTACGAGGGACACTACCAGCAGCTGCTCTACGTCATTTTCTCGCTCCTTGGCCGCTATGTTGATGTGGAGGTGCGCACTGCCACCGGCCGCGTGGACATGGTGATGCGCACGGCCCAGAAGCTCTATCTCTTCGAACTCAAGCTCAACAGGTCGGCCGAAGCCGCCATGAAGCAGATCGACCTCAAGAACTACCCCGCCCGCTTCGCCCTCTGCCAGCTGCCCGTCGTCAAAGTCGGCATCAACTTCGATGCCGAACAGCACACGATTACGGACTGGCAGATCGAAGCATGACATGATACGCGCATAAGAATCTCTCCATAAGTTCCGGCCACATCCCGGCACTTGGGCCCGACAGCGCGTGCAAGTCCTGCCGGCACGCCAAGCATATATCGAAAAAGTCCCGAAGCTTATGCTTCGGGACTCTTCAGAGGCGGTGCGTACGGGACTCGAACCCGTGACCCCATGCGTGACAGGCATGTATT
>CAMBOH010000109.1 GCA_945869305.1 uncultured bacterium | reverse complement strand
CGATGCCCTGGGCTATGCGCTTGTTGCCCCTTCGGGGCGCACCTTGAACGCTTGCCTCCCTTTAGGAACCGTCCTTTTTTACTTGCGAAACTTGAATTAAGAACTTGAACGCCTGCAAGCCAATGGGGCGGTCAACGACCCCAGGGCGTTTCCCTAAGCTGAGAGTTTGCCGGGCTTTCAGCCCACTCCTTGAGCGCTTGACGTGTGAGTGAGTGTGTCTGTGTTGTCCGGGCGCAGGCCAGGGATGTCCGGCGTTCAGTCGATGCCTTTTCGCAGTTCTTCCAGTTTCTTCAGCAGCTGAATCTTTGCCTCGCTCAGCAGCCCCTTGTTGATCAGCCTGCGGTTGTATTTCATCCAGTTGAGCAGTATGTGCTCTTCGGGATGATGTCGCGAGGGGTATCGCCGATGTATTTGCACAAAGGTCCAGACACTCCTGTATTTGAAGTGCCAGTTGACATCGCGTTGCCCGGCATGGCTGTGGTGTGGTTGCTCTGCAGACTGAGTCATAGCGCGAGAATGGAAGTAGGTTATAATGTCAGGAAGGGTTGGAAGGACCGCAGGGCGGCAATGCCTGTATCTTTCCAACCCTTCTGCTGTGAAAAGTTCTTTAGATGAAATCAAGGCGCAGCCTTCGTCAGGCCGGGCGGGAGGGCAGTCGGAGAGTGCCGGCTGCAACTGGGGGTTCGTTTGCAGCCTGCGGTGTGAGGGCGGCAGCGTGCGTCAGCTCCATTCCAGGATGACCTTGCCACACTGGCCCGACTCCATGATGTCGAATCCCTGCTGGAAGTCGTCGATAGCAAAATGGTGTGTGATGACAGGCGACAGGTCGAGGCCCGACACCAGCATCTGCTCCATCTTGTACCACGTTTCCCACATTTCGCGGCCGTAGATGCCCTTGATGGTGAGCGCCTTGAAGATGATTTCGCTCCAGTCAACGGTCGTGGTGGGCGGCAGAATGCCCAGCTGGGCAATCTTCGAGCCGTTATACATGTGGCTCACCATGTCGCGGAAGGCAATGGGAGAGCCCGACATTTCCAGGCCTACGTCGAAGCCGCGTATGCCCTGTTTCTGCATGGCTTCGTCGAGGGTTTCGCCACGCTTGGCGTTGACCGTGCAGGTTGCGCCCATCTTGCGGGCAATCTCCAGGCGGTAGTCGCTCAGGTCGGTCACTACGATGTGCTTGGCACCGGCAAATTTGGCAATGGCAGTGGCCATGGTGCCGATGAGTCCGGCTCCGGTGATGAGCACGTCCTCTCCCAGCAGCGGGAAGCTCAGGGCCGTGTGGGTGGCGTTGCCGAAGGGGTCCATGATGGCAGCCGTGTCGTCGCTGATGCGCGCATCGAGTTTCACCACGTTGCTTTCGGGAATGCTCAGGTATTCGGCGAAGGCGCCGTCGCGGTTCACGCCTACACCGATGCTGTTTTCACAAATGTGCTGCTGGCCGCGGCGGCAGTTGCGGCAGTGTCCGCAGGCAATGTGGCCTTCGCCGGTCACGCGGTCGCCCACCTTGATGTTGCGCACGCCCATGCCCACCTTCTCGACAATGCCCACATACTCGTGGCCAATCGTCATAGGGGTCTTGATGGTCTTCTGGCTCCATTCGTCCCACTTGTAGATATGTAGGTCAGTACCACAGATGGCGGTCTTCTTGATCTTGATGAGCACATCGTTCACGCCCACTTCGGGAACGGGAACGTCTTCCATCCAAATGCCCCTGGCGGGCTCTTTCTTGACTAAAGCTTTCATGTTTATATGTTAGATATTTGTTAGTGGCAATCGGGGATTGCAATCCCGGTGCAATATTCCTTCAAAAAATCGGAACAGCCAAGCGATTTGCACTTTTTTTAGATGTGGCGGTGTCTCGCGAATGTTGCCAGGGCGCATAGCGTCACGAGCGTGGCACCCGCCAGCCCCCACGTGTAGGGCAGGCCGAAGGCTGTGGGCGACACCAGCAGGTAGGTGGCGCATACCATGGTCATGAACAGGGCGGGCAGCAGCGTCGCATAGAAGCACTTGCCTTGTCGGGCCAGATAAACCGTCAGGGTCCACAGCGTAATGACCGACAGCGTCTGGTTGGCCCAGCCAAAGTATTGCCACACTACGTTGAAACCGTTGGGGTTGTCCATCTGCCACACCAGCAGCGCGATGGCGCAGGCAAACAGGGGTATGCTCACCAGCAGCCGCTTGCTGACGGGCTGTTGGGACAGGTGCAGAAAGTCGGCCAGGATGAGCCGGGCACTGCGGAAGGCTGTGTCGCCGCTCGTGATGGGGGCGGCCACGACACCCAGCATGGCCAGAATGCCGCCTGCGAGTCCCAGCCAGTGGTTGCACACCAGTGTCACCACCGTGGGCGCAGCCGTCTGGAAGCCCTTGTTGCCCGCACCGTCGAGCAGCGTGTGGCCCGCAGCCGGCTCGCCGTAGAAGAAGTACATGGCCACCGTGGCCCACACCATGGCCACGATACCCTCGGTAATCATCGCGCCGTAGAAGATGGGGCGGCCCAGCCGTTCGTTCTTCATGCAGCGCGCCATGAGCGGGCTCTGCGTGGCGTGGAAGCCGCTGATGGCACCACAGGCAATCGTGATGAAGAGGCAGGGGAAGATGCTGTCAGTGAAGCCCGGGTCGGTCGCTGCGCCAAGGTTGCCCAGCCCGTCCCACAGTTCGGGAATCACGGGCATCTTGACGTAGAGACACACCAGCAGCCCGAAGGCCATGAACAGCAGCGAGAGGGCAAACAGGGGGTAGATCTTTCCGATAATCTTGTCGATGGGAAGCATGGTGGCCAGCACGTAGTAGGCAAAGATGGCCAGCACCCACAGCAGCGTGTTGCCGCAGATGTTTCCCAGTATGAGGGCGGGGCTGTAGACAAACACTGCGCCCACCATGACCAGCAGCAGTATGCTGAACACCAGCATACACGCGCGGGCCTTCTGTCCCAGATAGTGGCCCACCAGTTCGGGCAGGCTTGCCCCGTCGTGGCGCAGCGAGAGCATGCCGCTCAGGTAGTCGTGGGTGGCTCCGGCAAAGATGCAGCCCAGTACAATCCAAAGGTAGGCCGAGGGGCCGAACTTGGCTCCCATGATGGCCCCGAAGATGGGGCCGGTGCCTGCAATGTTCAGAAACTGGATCATGAACACCTTCCAGCTGGGCAGCGGCAGGAAGTCCACACCGTCGGGGTGGGCCATGGCCGGGGTGGGCCGTGTCCCGTCGGGCTGCATCAGGCGTTCCAGCAGGCGGCTATAAAAGAAGTAGCCCAGTATCAGGGCTATCAGCGCAAGGGTGAATGAAATCATGTGGTACAGTAATCAGGGCTTAAGAGCCGAAGCGTTCATAAGCCGGCTCTGAGGCGCAGTCGCATGGAGTCAGCGACAAGCCCCGGAGGCTCCGGCCGATCCGGCATTAAACTTAAAAGGGGTGTCCTGTCGATCAGGCCGATCCGCGTGCCGGGACTTGGAGGTGAGACATGGGGCAAGCACAGGAGAGAAGCATAGCACGCTATGCGGCTGGCGGGACTTGCGACAGGTCGCTCCGGGCGACGGCAGGCAGCCGGAACCGGTGGGTAGAGCCACCAGAGATTCCGTAGGGCCTAATTGACAGAACACCTCAGGACACTAAGTTCCGGGCAGTTCGGCTCACGCCTTGTTCAGCGGCGAAGCCTGCGTATAGGTGCGGGCAGCCAGTTCCTTGTCGAGTGCGTAGAGGCCGTAGCCGCTGCCCTCGCCCAGCATGTGCAGGTTGTCGATGATGTTCTGGGCGTTCTCTTCCTCTTCGACCTGTTCGTCGATGAACCATTTGAGCATGCTCTGCGTGGCGTAGTCGTTCTCGGCCGCAGTCAGCGCAAAGAGGTTGTTGATGAGGCTCGTCACCTTCTGCTCGTGTGCCAGTGTGCTTTCAAATACGTCGATGGGCGATTTCCATTCGGTGGGAACAGCCTCGATGGGGCGCAGGCTGACGCGTCCGCCGCGTTGCAGCACATAGTTAAACAAGATGCGGGCGTGGTCCTGTTCCTCGCGGAACTGAATTTCGAACCAGTTGGCCATGCCCGGCTTGCCTTCGGCAGCACACCAGGCCGACATCGACAAATACAGATAAGCCGACCACATTTCGGCATTGATTTGGGCGTTCAGCGCCTCTTCTACTTTGGTGTTTAACATGTTGTGAGTGATTTAGTGAATGAACTTGTGCGCAAAAGTACGCAATTTAGCTTAGAGAACGGAACTTCGGGCTTAGAGTTTTTTCGTTGGGATGAAAAGTCTTGTGCAGTCCGGGCGGCAGTCAGTCACATTGGTTCTGACACCTCTTTAGGATTATGGGGTTATAGTCTTGCTGCTCAAATTCCGCAAGTTCAATCTGAGAACAGGCGCAAGCGTTCCAGTCACTTGAAAGGGCAAAAGCCCATAGCCCAGAGCATCGCCCTGGGTGGGTTGAGGCGATGAAGTTAAAGAAAGGGCAAAAGCATCAGTAGACAGGTGCCCCTTTATATACGCATTTTTTAAGCCGCAAAAATCCTTCAACCCTTCAGCACGTCCTTCATTTTCCCTGTGAATCAGGAAGAAAGTGGCTGAAGGATTTGCTTTGCAAACCCTTCAGGAAGGTTCAGCCTGACACGAAGCTGATAGGTGGCGACGGTGCACTGGGAGAGCAGGCATC
>CAMBOH010000108.1 GCA_945869305.1 uncultured bacterium | reverse complement strand
CGAGCGCATAGCCCAGGGCATCGCCCTGGGTAGGTTGACCGCCGCAAATGCGCCCCGAAGGGGCAACGAGCGCATAGCCCAGGGCATCGCCCTGGGTAGGTTGACCGCCGCAAATGCGCCCTGAAGGGGCAAAAGCGTTAGAATACATTCGTTTTGTACCAATGCTTTTGCCCTTTCAGGGCGCACTTAATCGCTTTATACCAACCCAGGGCGTTGCCCTGGGCTATGCGCTCATTGCCCCTTCGGGGCGTGCCTTGAACGCCTGCCAACCCATGGAGGTCAACCTAATCTGGGCTATGCGCTCGTTGCCCCTTCGGGGCGTGCCTTGAACGCCTGCCAACCCATGGCGGTCAACCTAATCTGGGCTATGCGCTCGTTGCCCCTCCGGGGCGGGCCTTGAACGCCTGCCAACCCATGGCGGTCAACCTAATCTGGGCTATGCGCTCGTTGCCCCTCCGGGGCGGGCCTTGAACGCCTGCCAACCCATGGCGGTCAACCTAATCTGGGCTATGTACTCATTGCCCCTTGCCTGCTACAGGTTGGCGAACTGCAGGGCTTCGCCCTCCGCCTGTACGCGGATGGGCTTGTTCTTGTCAACAGCACCGGCCAGCAGGGCCTTGCTCAAGTTGTTGAGCAGCATACGCTGGAGGGCGCGCTTCACAGGACGGGCACCGAACTCCGGATCAAAGCCGGCCTGGGCCACCAAGTTGACTGCACTGTCGTCCACCTGCAGCGTCACTCCCTGGTCAGCGAGCAGTCGGCTGATGCCGGCCACCTGCAAGCGCACGATTTCGGCAATCTGCGACTGGCTGAGGGGTTCAAACATGATGATGTCGTCAATACGGTTGAGGAACTCCGGCCGGATGGTCTGCTTCAGCATGTCGAGCACCGACACCTTCGTCTCGTCGACGATGCGCGCGCGCTCGGTTTCGCTCTTGCCCGCCAAGTGTTCAAACCTCTGCTGGATGAGCTGCGAGCCCATGTTTGAAGTCATGATGATGAGGGTGTTCTTGAAGTTCACCGTGCGGCCCTTGTTGTCGGTCAGCCTTCCGTCGTCGAGCACCTGGAGCAGGATGTTGAACACATCGGGATGGGCCTTCTCGATTTCGTCAAACAGCACCACGCTGTAAGGCTTGCGGCGCACTGCCTCGGTGAGCTGTCCGCCCTCGTCATAGCCTACATATCCCGGAGGCGCGCCTACGAGCCGGCTCACGCTGAACTTTTCCTGATACTCGCTCATGTCGATGCGCGTCATCATGTTCTCGTCGTTGAACAGGTAGTCGGCCAGTGCCTTGGCCAGTTCGGTCTTTCCCACGCCCGTTGTGCCCAGGAAGATGAACGAGCCGATGGGACGCTTGGGGTCCTGCAAGCCGGCACGCGAGCGGCGCACGGCATCGGCCACAGCCTGGATGGCCTCATCCTGTCCCACCACGCGGCGGTGCAGCTCATCCTCGAGGTGCAGGAGCTTTTCGCGTTCGCTCTGCATCATGCGCGTCACGGGAATGCCCGTCCAGCGTGCCACCACTTCGGCTATGTCGTCGGGGGTCACCTCTTCCTTCACCATGGCCTCGGTGCCCTGCCGCTCCTTCAGCTGCTGCTGGCGCGCCTCGATGTCGGCCTGCAGCTGCTGCAGCCTGCCGTAGCGTATCTCGGCCACCTTGGCGTAGTCGCCTTCGCGCTCCGCCCTTTCGGCCTCGAACTTCAGCTGCTCCATCTGCTGCTTGTCCTGCTGAATGCCTGCCAGCACGTCCTTCTCGCCCTGCCACTTGGCGCGCAGGTTCTTCTCCTTCTCGTCGAGTTCGGCAATTTCGCGCTGCAAGGCTTCGAGCTTGGGCACATCGTTTTCGCGCTTGATGGCCTCACGCTCAATCTCGAGCTGGCGCAACCGGCGCGAGATTTCGTCGAGTTCTTCGGGCTGCGAATCGCGCTCCATGCGCAACTTGGCTGCGGCCTCGTCCATCAGGTCAATGGCCTTGTCGGGCAAGAAACGCTCCGAGATGTAGCGGTGGGAGAGCTGCACGGCCGCGATGATGGCATCGTCCTGGATACGCACCCGGTGGTGGTTTTCGTAGCGTTCCTTCAGTCCGCGCAGGATAGAGATGGCATCCTCGGGCGAAGGCTCGTCGACCGTTACGGTCTGGAAGCGGCGTTCCAGGGCCTTGTCCTTTTCGAAGTACTTCTGGTATTCGTCGAGTGTCGTAGCACCGATGCTGCGCAGTTCGCCACGGGCCAGAGCGGGCTTCAGGATGTTGGCGGCATCCATGGCGCCTTCGCTCTTTCCGGCTCCCACGAGCGTATGTATCTCATCGATAAACAGGATGATTTCTCCCTGAGCCTGCGTCACCTCGTTGACCACACTCTTCAGTCGTTCCTCAAATTCTCCCTTATACTTGGCACCGGCCACCAAGGCACCCATGTCGAGCGAGTAGAGCTGCTTGTTCTTCAGGTTTTCGGGCACGTCTCCGCGCACGATGCGCTGGGCCAGCCCTTCGACAATGGCTGTCTTGCCCGTACCGGGTTCGCCGATCAGGATGGGGTTGTTCTTGGTGCGCCGCGAGAGAATCTGCAACACGCGCCGTATCTCCTCGTCGCGTCCGATCACGGGGTCAAGCTTGCCCTCGCGGGCTTCTTCGACCAGGTTGCGCGCATACTTCTGCAGGGCCTGATAGGTGTCTTCGCTTGACTGCGAAGTGGCCTTCTTGCCTCCGCGCAGTTCAGCGATGGCCTGCTTCAGGGCCTCTGCCGTCACGCCGGCGTCCTTCAGCATCTGTGAGGCCGTGCTCTTCACCGACAGCAAGGCCGTGAGCAGGGGTTCGAGTCCCACATAGGTGTCGCCCTCCTCGTGGGCGAGCTGCTGCGCCTTCTGCAACACCTGGTTGGCCTCAGTGTCGAGATAGGGCTGTGCGCCGCTCACCCGGGGCATACGCTGCAGTTCGGCATCGACCGCCGCCTGCACAGCACGTTCGTTCACGCCCAGCTTGCCAAACAAGAACTGGGTGACGTTGTCGCCCACCGACAGCACACCGGCCAGCATGTGGACCGGAGTGATGGCCTGCTGCCCGTTCTGCGTGGCACGGTCCACAGCGGCCTGGACTGCCTGCTGGGCTTTAATGGTAAAAGCATCGAAGTTCATAGTTGTCGTTATTTTTTATGTATTATTCCTTCAGTGGAGCAGGAAGCCTGCGTGCCAGCCATATAAGCCGGCCTTCGGATGGTCTACCCGTGTGTCCCACCGGGCTTCCTGACTTTGGGTTTGCCCATTGAATTACAAGCGCATTGCCAAAGCCCCAACGACAACAAAGATTATCATTTCGTGTCAGAATGTCACGAAATGCGCCTCATCTCTCTACAGTTCTGTGGGCGAACAAGCCACAAAGTCAGCTCCGCCCTCGCACAGCTGCGCTGCCGAGTGGTTGCCCCAGGCCACGCCGATGCACCGGCCCACGTGGGCATTCCTACCCATCTGCATGTCGAAGCTGGTGTCGCCTATCACCGTCACGTCGGCTGCATCCACGCCTGCCAGGTGTTGCAAGCGGAACACGGGGGCGGGGTCGGGCTTGTGGGCCTGCACGTCTTCGCAGGCCACGATGTAGTCGAAATAGGGACGGATGCCCAACTGCTCACACAAGGCTACCACTGAGCGGTGGCCACGGCTGGTGGCAATGGCTATCAGGCGGCCGGCCTCATGCTGCCGCTGCAACACTTCGGCTATGCCCGGAAACAGTCCGACGCGCACCACGCCCAACTCCTCAAACAGTTGCTGGTAGGTCGCGACAGCCTGCCGCACCGCCTCGCCCTCGGCCACGCCGAGCTGCAGCATGCTGGCCTGCAGGGGCAGTCCGATGGTCTGGCGTATGTCGGCCTCCTGGGGCACTGCCCACCCGTGACGGGAAAAGGTGGCCTGCATGGTGCGTACGATGCCGGCCGAGGTGTCGGCCAGCGTGCCGTCGAAGTCCCACACGACCAGGCTGCGCCTCAAGCTATATTCCACAGCGGCACTCTCTCCCACAAAGCCCGGTATGGGCGGGCTGACCTTGGCCACTCTGACTTCGACCTGCCGCAAGGCGGGGAATGACTGGAGCAGCGAGCGGGCTATGCGGCCGGCCACGTGTTCTATCAGGGCCGAGGGGCAGTCCATCTCCTGCCTGACCTTTTCATAGACGTCGGCATAGTTTACCGTGGCTTCCAGCTGGTCGTGGCACAGTGCGCCGTGGGCCTGCCGGTCGGCTATCTGCAACGAGAGGTCTACCCTGAAGTCGCCGCCTACGGTGCGCTCCTGGGGCAACACGCCGTGACGGGCGTGGAAGCGAAGTGCGTTGAGTTGGATGAACATGGGTTCGGAGGGGATTGTGTGGGGGTTGTTCTTCAACAAATGAATTAGGAACCGGCAAGCAGCCTGCGCGGCTTCCCCGATTCCTAATCCGGTCGACGATTCAAGTTCCGTAAGTTGTTGCTGGTCAACAAGAGGCCAAGGCACGTCACGAAAGGGAAAAAGCGTGAAGAGACCAGCGATTTGTACGAATGCTTTTGCCCTTTCAGGGCGCACTTAATCGCTTCATACTCACCCAGGGCGTTGCCCTGGGCTATGCGCTGTTGCCCCTTCGGGGCGGGCCTTGAACGCTGGTTCACCTACAGCATCGACAACTCGGAAACAGCCCTGCGCTATGGGCTGTTACCCCTTCGGGGCGGGCCTTGAACGCTGGTTCACCTACAGCATCGACAACTCGGAA
>CAMBOH010000107.1 GCA_945869305.1 uncultured bacterium | reverse complement strand
TTCACGCTCTTCTCTTAGGGAACGTAAATGACCGTGAATGGCCCGCGAATGGTCGTAAATATCCGCTTGGAGGCGACGGCTTGTCCGCGGATGATAATTGTCTGTCTGCAGATGTTAGAAAGATGTAAGACATATATCAGTCCAACCACCTTCCCCTTTTCGGTGAAAAAGCAGTCCGTTCAAGTTTTAACTTTCAGCGATGCCCCCATAATCAGATAAAAAACGTACTTTTGCGGCCAACAAATCAACAGAATGAGCTATGCTTACGATTAAACAGATTACAGACGACAAGGAAGCGGTCATCCGCGGTTTGGAGAAGAAACATTTTCAGGGAGCACGTGAAGCCATAGACCAGGTGCTCGCTGTCGACAATAAGCGCAAGGAAGCACAAGTCCAGCTTGACTCCCTCAATGCACAGGTCAATGTCCTGTCAAAGCGCATTGGTGGCCTGATGAAGGAAGGCAAGAAGGAAGAAGCCGAATCCGCCCGCCAGCAGGTGGCCGAATGCAAACAGCAGAGCCGTCTGTTGGAAGAACAGATGAAACAGGCCGAGGAGGAAAGGCGCACCCTGCTGTGTGCCATCCCGAATGTGCCTTACGACCTTGTGCCCGAGGGGAAGACAGCCGAGGACAATCTGGTGGTCAAGACCGGCGGCCATGACACGCAGCTGCCCGAGAACGCACTGCCTCACTGGGAACTGGCCAAGAAGTACAACCTCATCGACTTCGACCTGGGCGTGAAAATCACCGGTGCCGGTTTCCCCGTATATATCGGTCAGGGTGCCCGCCTGCAACGTGCGCTCATCAACTTCTTCCTCGATGAAGCCCGCAAGGCAGGCTATACCGAAATCATGCCGCCAACAGTGGTGAATCAGGCATCAGGCTACGGCACGGGACAGTTGCCCGACAAGGAGGGACAGATGTACCACTGCGAGCTCGACGACCTTTACCTGATTCCTACCGCCGAAGTGCCCGTCACCAACATCTACCGCAATGTCATCCTCGCTGAAGACCAGCTGCCCATCAAGAACTGTGCCTATACGCAGTGCTTCCGTCGTGAGGCAGGCAGCTATGGCAAGGACGTGCGCGGTCTCAACCGCCTGCATGAGTTCTCGAAGATAGAGATTGTGCGCATCGACACGCCCGAACATTCCGCCCAGTCCCATCAGGAAATGCTCGACCATGTGGAAGGGCTGCTCCAGAAGCTGGAACTGCCTTACCGCATATTGCGTCTTTGTGGTGGCGACATGAGCTTTACCGCCGCCATCTGTTACGACTTCGAGGTGTACAGCGAAGCCCAGAAGCGCTGGTTAGAGGTAAGTTCGGTGTCCAACTTCGACACCTATCAGGCCAACCGCCTGCAGTGCCGCTACCGTGGCAGCGACAAGAAGATCAACCTGTGTCACACGCTCAACGGCTCGGCCTTGGCCTTGCCCCGCATCGTGGCAGCCCTGCTTGAGGACTTCCAGACCCCCGAAGGCATTCGCATCCCCAAGGCCCTGCAGCCGTATATGGGTTGCGAAATGATCACGAACGACTAAGCCATGCGCCTGCTCGCAATCGACTACGGAAAGAAACGTACGGGCATCGCAGTGACCGATCCCTCCCAAATCATAGCCCAAGGTCTCACTACGGTCGACACGCCCCAGCTCATGGCCTTCCTGAAGGACTATGTGCGGCGTGAACCCGTCGAACGCTTTGTGCTGGGCCTCCCCATGCAGCCCAACGGTCAGGCATCCGAGAATCTGGCCAGGGTACAGACCTTTGCCCAAAAGCTCCAGAAAGCCTTGCCCGACATCCCGGTCGACTTCTACGACGAACGCTACACGTCCGTATTGGCCCATCAGGCCATTCTGCAAAGTGGAGTGGGGAAGAAGCGCCGCCAGCAGGACAAGGGGCTGGTCGACGAAGTCAGCGCCTGCATCATACTCCAGTCGTACATGGAAAGCCGCTGAGGCAGCTGCATTTCGACCCGTCCCCGTGAGAGACAGCAGGAAGGCATCACGGACAGTGCCTGCGGTGCTTTCCTGCTCATTCCATAATCCAGTTATAAATCCTGTAACCCACAGTTCCAATTACATGATACTTCCCATCTACACCTACGGCATGCCCGTGTTGCGCAAGGAAAGCGTCGACATCACTCCCGACTATCCCGGCTTGGAGCAGCTCATTGCCGACATGTTTGAAACCATGTACCACAGCGATGGCGTGGGCCTGGCTGCGCCCCAGATAGGCAAGGCCATTCGTCTGGTGGTCATCACGCTCGATGTGTTGAAGGACGACTATCCCGAATACGAAGGTTTCAACAAGTGCTACATCAATCCGCACATCCTGGAGTACGACGATACCGAAACCGAAACCATGGACGAGGGCTGCCTGAGCCTTCCCGGCATCCATGAGCCGGTGCGTCGTCCCACCCGCATCCATGTGCAGTATCTGGATGAACAGTTCAATCCGCACGACGAGTGGGTCGACGGATACCTGGCTCGTGTCATGCAGCATGAGTTTGACCACCTCGATGCCCATCTCTTTGTAGACCGCATCACGCCGCTGCGCAAGCAGATGGTGCGCAATAAGCTCGGACAGCTGCTGAAGGGCAAGTTCCGTTGCGCCTACAAGGTGAAGTGTCCCAAATGAACCGAGTGTGACGCCAGCCTCCCCATAGCGCATGAGCAGATTGCATCCCCGTATTTCGACAGACCGGCTGTATGTGCGGCTGGTCTGTTTGTTAGCCTGTGTCCAATGTCTGGGCCGCTTGTTCCCGGCCAAAGGTCCGGTGTGGGCCATGCCCCTGTGCGTCTTTTCGCGTGGGGCAGTCCGTTTGTGTGTGCTGCTGTTTATGGGCGGACTAGGTTGCATGAATCAGGCAAGAGCGCAGATTGACACCGAGACCGTCACACTCATGGGGCGCAACGCCCTCAGTGTCGACGACTACCTCACGGCCATTCGTTATTTCAACCAGGTCATTGAGGCCAAACCCTTTCTGGCCCGCCCTTACTATTACCGCGCCTACGCCAAGTTTACGCTCGAAGACTACAGTGGGGCCGAGGCCGACTGCACGCGCAGCATCTCGCTCAATCCCTTCATCATCGATGTGTACCAGTTGCGCGGACTGTGCCGCATTCACAACGAAGACTATCGCGGAGCAGTCGAAGACTACACGCGCACCCTCAACGAGCTGCCCGACGAGCAGGGCGTGCGCTACAACCGCGCCCTTTGCCTGTTGCAGCTCAAGGACTATGCCCGTGCTGACAGCGACCTCGACTATCTGCTCACGCGTTGGCCGGGGTTCACCCGCACATATATGGTCAAGGCACAGTCCGCCTTCGAACAGGCCGACACCCTGGGCGGCCTGCAGTGGATAGACCAGCTGTTGGCCAAGAGCCCCGCAGAACCTTCGGCCTGGCGTTTCAAAGGCCAGTACGCCCTGTCCAAGCAAGAATATGCGTTGGCCGACTCCTGCCTGTCGCGGGCCATCGCGTTGCAGCCCGATGACTACGAGCTATACGTGTCGCGTGCCCAGGCACGCCATGAGTTGGGCAAATTCGCCCTGGCCCTCGATGACTACGACCAAACCATCCGGCTGGTTCCCGAACATTTCGTGGCACATTATAACCGCGGGCTGCTCCGCTCGTTTGTCGGCGACCTGAACCGGGCCATTGAGGACTTCGACTTTATTATTCAAGTAGAACCCGACAATACCCTGGCACTATACAATCGGGCCCAACTGCGTGCGCAGACAGGCGACTTCAAGGGGGCGATAGCCGACTATTCCCAGCTCATCAAGGCCTATCCGCAGTTCTACTACGGCTATCTGGCCCGTGCAGAATGCCGGCGCAGAATCGGCGATGTGTCAGGCGCCTTGGCCGACGAAACATATGTAGCCCGGCACGATCTCGACATCGCTTTCGGCAGGGCACGCAAGCACGCAACGCGTAAGGTACGTTTGCGCTCAGAGCACGAGTTGGACCGTTACCACGAGTTGGTGCAGGAAGACCCCGACACCACGCGCAACCTGTTTGGCACGCTCTATGGCAAGGTACAGAACGAGCGTGTCAATGCCGATCTGCTTCCCATGTATGCCCCGGCATTCCGTCCTGCCTACACACACGGCTACCATTCCATCGGTTTCCTGCCCGAGCTGGCCGCGTTGAAACCGCTGAATACCCCCACGCGGCAGTATTGCCTGACAGCGGAGTCAGAGGTCTCGGCGGCGCAGGATGCCGAAGCCGACCGCGATAGGATAGCTCCCCTGTTGGGCAGTCTGCCCCAGGCGTTTCAGTCGTTGGTCCAGTCTTCGGTCCATGCGGCGCGTTATGACTACACCTCGGCCCTCGATGAGGCCAACCAGGCAGTCAATGCCGATTCTTTGTCAGTCGTGGCACGTTTGCAGAGAGCCTTCGTGCTCACCCGCAGTGCCGAAGCCCAGACGCTCGAGGCCGCCGATGTGCGTGCCCGCAAGGCATTGGCAGCAGCCGACTTGGCCCAGGCGGCCTTGTTGTCGCCTCAGAATGCCTATGTGGCCTACAACCAAGGTTGCCTCTTGGCTGCCCAGAGTGACTGGCAGGCAGCCATTGAGGCATTCAACCGTGCGGTGGAGTTGGACGCACAGTTGGCTGAGGCCTATTACAACCGCGCCCTGCTCTATGCCCGCTTGGGCGACAAGGAACGCAGCCGGCAGGATTTCAGCAAGGCGGGACAACTTGGGCTGTACAAGGCTTATGCCCAGATCAAAGCCTTGAAATGACGAAGGAAAAAACGCCCCACGAGCACAAGGGTGTACTGAAGATAGATGCCACCTGTGCCGATGCAGAGATGCGC
>CAMBOH010000106.1 GCA_945869305.1 uncultured bacterium | reverse complement strand
AACTCGCGACCCCAACCTTGGCAAGGTTGTGCTCTACCAACTGAGCTATTTCCGCTTGATTACCGCTTAGCAGTAGCGTTTTCTCTCAAACGCGGTGCAAAGGTACGACTTTATTTGAAACCTCCAAACTTCTGACGCACTTTTTTGCAGAAAAGTTGGTTTTTTCGTGTGCGGCGGGCTGTCGGGGCGGTGCAGGAGGCCGGTTTCAGGGTGAAGAGGCTGTCTCTACCGCTTGCGTTCAGGCCAGCAGGCATCCATGTATTTACGTGCGCGGTCTTCGGCCATGTTGCTGCAAGGATGCCACAGCACGGTGCCGGCCAGTTCGTCGGGCAGATACTGCTGCGGCGCAAAGTTTCCCGGGTAGTCGTGTGGGTAGATATAGCCGTCGTGGTAGCCGAGGTCGGCCATGAGCTTGGTCGGCGCGTTGCGTATGGGCAGCGGAACCGGCAGGTTGCCGGTTTGCTTTACCAGGTCGAGTGCATGGCCTATGCCCATGTAGGCCGAATTGCTCTTGGCGCTGGTGGCCAGATAGACGGTAGCTTCGGCCAGAGGTATGCGGCCTTCGGGCCATCCTATCTTCGACACGGCATCGAAGGCGGCATTGGCCAGCAGGAGCGCGTTGGGATTGGCCAGCCCGATGTCTTCGGCGGCCGAGATGACCAGCCGGCGGGCAATGAACTTGGGGTCTTCGCCGCCTTCGATCATGCGTGCCAGCCAGTAGAGTGCCGCATCGGGGTCGCTGCCGCGTATGCTCTTGATGAAGGCCGACACGATGTCGTAGTGCATTTCACCATCCTTGTCGTAGGCCAGCGGGTTCTGTTGGAGTAGGGTGGTGACGGTCGCGTTGTCGATCACTACAGGGCCTTGGGGGGGAGCCGAGGCTACTGACAGGTCGAGAATTCCCAGCAGTTTGCGGGCGTCGCCGCCGCTGAAGCGCAGCATTGCATCGGTTTCGCGCAGCTCAATCTGTCTTTCCTTCAGCACCACATCGGTTGTAACGGCCCGGTGGAGCAGGTCGAGCAGGTCGTTCTTGTCCAGGCTTTTCAGCACATAGACCTGACAGCGCGAAAGCAGCGGGCGGATGACCTCGAACGAGGGGTTCTCCGTCGTGGCCCCGATAAGCGTAATGGCTCCGGTCTCGACAGCCGAGAGCAGGGAGTCCTGTTGAGACTTGGAGAAGCGGTGGATTTCGTCGATGAAGAGGATGGGGCTTTGCCGGTTGAAGAAGCGGCTGTTTGAGGCGCGCTCAATCACTTCGCGCACATCCTTCACGCCGCTGTTTACCGCCGAGAGGGTGTAGAAGGGCGTTTCGAGCTGGTGTGCGATGATTTTGGCCAGTGTGGTTTTGCCCACACCGGGAGGGCCCCACAGGATGAACGAGGCAATGTGTCCCGAGTCAATCATCTGGCGCAGCACGGCGCCGGGGGCTACCAGATGCTTCTGTCCGATGTATTCGTTCAGCGTGGAAGGGCGCAGACGTTCGGCTAAAGGTTGCATAGGGTCTGTTCTATTATTATAATATAGGAGTGCCGAGGCGCCATCTCATCCAAAGGCGGTGTGACAGCGGAGCGGGCGGCCTCAGATTTCCGACAGTTCGAGCCAGCGCATGGACTTCTCGTCGAGTTCTTCCTTGAGAGCGGGCAGCCGCTTGCTCTTTTCGGTCAGTTCGTCCACGGTCAGTGTGCCGGAGCAAAGGGCCTGTTCGAGGTCGGCCTGTTCGGCTTCGAGTGCGGCAATGTCGGCTTCGAGCTGTTCCATTTCGCGCTTTTCCTTGAAGGTCAGCTTGCGCTGCTTCTCGCCGCTCCAGGTGTTCGGCTTGGCCGGCTTGTCTTTTTTGCCGGCGCTTTCGCGCTCCTGTTGTTCCTCCTTGTCGCGCAGTTCCTGCCACACACGGTATTCCGAGTAGTTGCCCGGAAAATCGTTGATGTGTCCTTCGCCTTTGAAGACCAGCAGGTGGTCGACCACCTTGTCCATGAAATAGCGGTCGTGGCTCACGACAATCACGCAGCCCTTGAAGTCCTGCAAGTAGGCTTCGAGCACCTGCAGCGTGGCAATGTCGAGGTCGTTGGTAGGTTCGTCGAGCACCAGGAAGTTCGGATTCTGCAGCAGCACCGTGCAGAGCTGCAGGCGGCGGCGTTCGCCTCCCGAGAGCTTGTAGATATAGTCCTGCTGCCGCGAAGGGGGGAAGAGGAAGTGTGTGAGAAACTGCATGGCGGTGAGCTTCCGGCCGCCGCCCAGGTCAATGTATTCGGCATGTTTGCGTACCGCATCAATCACCTTGTCCTGTTCGCAGAAGTCCATGCCCTCTTGTGAGAAGTAGCCGAAGCGCACGGTTTCGCCTACCACGAAGCGTCCCTTGTCGGGTGGCTCGATGCCCAGCAGCATCTTGATGAACGTGCTTTTGCCCGTACCGTTGCCGCCCACGATGCCCATTTTCTCGTAGCGCGAAAAGTTGTAGTAGAAGTTATGGAGAATGCACTTCTCGGCGGCCTCTCCGTTTTCGTTGACGGTGGGGAAGGCCTTGCACACGTATTCCGCCTCGAAGATTTTGCTTCCGATATATCCGCTTTTCACCTCCAGGCGCGCCTGCCTCTCCTCGCGCCGTTGCTTGGCTCGCTGTTCGAGTTCGGCAAAGGCCTCCTTGCGGTAGCGGGCCTTGGTCCCTCGGGCACAGGGCATGCGCCTCATCCAGTCCAGTTCGGTGCGGTAGAGGTTGTTGGCCCGGGCTATCTGGGCATTGGTGGCGGCGATGCGCTGCGAACGCTTGTCGAGGTAATACTCGTAGTTTCCGGCGTAGGTGTAGAGAGTCTCTTCGTCGAGTTCGAGAATCGTCTGGCACACGTTGTCCAGGAAGTATCGGTCGTGGGTGACCATGAGTAGGGCCTTGTTGCTCCGCTTCAGGTAGTTTTCGAGCCACTCGATCATTTCGAGGTCCAGGTGGTTCGTCGGTTCGTCGAGTACAAGCAGGTCGGGGTCGGCCAGCAGCACATTGGCCAGTGCCACCCGCTTGAGCTGTCCGCCCGAAAGCTCTCCCACCGGCTGGTCGAAGTGGGTGATGTCCAGCTTCGACAATACCTGTTTGGCGCGCAGTTCGAAGTCCCAGGCTCCAGTCCGTTCCATTTCTTCCATCAGCGCATCCAGATTGTGGTTGCCGGCAGAGTTGACACATTGCTCGTAGCGGCTGATGAGCGAGGCTAGTTCGCCGGCACGGCTGAAGCAGGCGTCGATGACCGTCTGTTCGGGATTGAATGCAGGCATCTGTTCGAGTATGGCCACCTGGGCATCCTTGCGCAGCACGATGGAGCCTTCTTCGTAGTCCTCATGGCCCGCCAGGATGTTGAGCAGCGTACTCTTTCCGGCCCCGTTGTGGGCAATGAGGCCCACCTTTTGCCCTTCGGCAATGCTGAAACTGATGTCGCTGAAGAGTTCGAGCGCACCGAAGCGCTTGGTGAGGTGTTGTATGTCAAGCAGTGGAGTCATTTTTCCGAATTTCGATATGGCGGGTGCGAAATTACGAAATCTTGGAAAAACTCAGCAAAAACTTTGGCAGGTTATTAAACTTCGACTACTTTTGCTGTGCGCAAGTCATAATGCCACCTTGAATCTGTCAATCCAAACATAACCAACCCGTTCCACGCGTGTGGAACAACAACATCTAAAATCATGAGAGTAATCATTGAGCCCGATTATGAAAAGCTGTCGCAGTGGGCTGCCGACTATGTAGTGAACAAGATCAATGCTGCCAACCCTACAGCCGAAAAGCCCTTCGTGCTGGGTCTGCCCACCGGTTCGTCGCCCATCGGCATGTACCAAGCTTTGGTAAAGGCCAACAAGGAAGGACGCGTAAGCTTCAAGCACGTGCTGACCTTCAACATGGACGAGTATGTCGGCCTGCCTGAGTCGCATCCCGAAAGCTACCACTCCTTCATGGCCAACAATCTGTTCAACCACATCGACTGCCCGAAGGAGAACATCCATATCCTCAACGGCAACGCCGAAGACCTGGCAGCCGAGTGTGCCAACTACGAGAAGATGATTGAGGAAGCTGGCGGCATCGACCTCTTCATTGGCGGTATCGGTCCTGACGGACACATTGCCTTCAACGAACCGGGCAGCTCGCTGACGAGCCGTACCCGCCAGAAGACGCTGACTACGGATACCCGCGTGGCCAACTCACGCTTCTTTGGCGGCAAGCCCGAGAATGTGCCTGCCACTGCGCTGACCGTTGGTGTCGGCACCGTCATGTCGGCCAAGGAAGTGCTCATCCTGTGTAACGGCCACAACAAGTCCCGTGCCTTGCAGGCTGCCATTGAAGGCCCTGTGACGCAGATGTGGACCATCTCCGTATTGCAGATGCACCAGCACGGCATCATCGTCTGTGACGAGGCCGCTTGCGAAAACATCACGCACGGAACCTACAAGTACTTCAAGGACATCGAGAAGGACAACATCTGATTCGGGTATCAGCGCACGAACCGCCGTCAATGGCACTCGGCGCATCCATCACAAAAGGGAGGCTTGCTGAAGTCGCCGCTCCATCCTGTGGGGCAGGGCTTTGGCAAGCCTCTGCCTTTTCCTGTATGTTTCCTCGCACGAAGCAGACGGGAGGCGGCGGGCACTGGGAGAGCAGGCTGGAAGCCTGCTCTCCCAGTGCCTTGAACGCTTGAAGGCGGCAGGACAATCGCTCTTGTCATCATCGGAACTCAAACGGATGAAAACGGATGGTCAGATTGAGGCTCCGAACATGTTCCGATGATGGATTATACGCTCCTTATATACGCATTTTTTAAGCCGAAAAAATTCTTCAACCCTTCAGCTGACCCTTCATTCTCCTTGATACTCAGAAGGAAAGTGGCTGAAGGGTTTGCGTTTCAAACCCTTCAGCCCCTTCAGCCAACCCTTCAGCCTGACTTTTCCTGATTTTGGTTGACCGTTTTTTGCGTTAATTC
>CAMBOH010000105.1 GCA_945869305.1 uncultured bacterium | reverse complement strand
GCATAAAGAATCATTAACAAAAACAGCTTGCATGAAACCATAGGAAGCGGGGCGCGCCTTGAACGCCTGTTGTCCATTGGCGGTCGACTTTTCAGCCCGCTCCTTGAACGCTTGTTGCCATTGGTGTCCAACCCTTCAGCCCGGCAAGCGCATGCAAGGCGCGGACCGTTTGCAGGCGTTCAAGGCGCGCCCCGAAGGGGCAACGAGCACATAGCCCAGGGCAACGCCCTGGGTTGGTCGACCGCCGCAAATGCGCCCTGAAAGGGCAAAAGCATTGGGTACGAAATCCCATGTATTCTAACGCTTTTGCCCTTTCAGGGCGCACTTTGTCGCTTCATACCAACCCAGGGCGTTGCCCTGGGCTATGCGCTTGCTGGGCTTTCAGCCCGCTCCTTGAACGCTTGTTGCCCATTGGCGTCCAACCCTTCAACCCGGCAAGCGCATGCAAGGCGCGGACCGTTCGCAGATGCAAACAGTCCCTGCGATAGGATGACCTGTCGCAGGGATTGTTTTTTCCGGGTCCGGACTTGTTGAGGGGGAGGGCGGAGGGGCTCCGCCGTCGGCTACTTCGCCTCGTCCACGGGTTTCACCTTGATCACCTCGACCTTGAACACGAGCGTGGCGTTGCCGGGAATGTTGCGTCCCTGGCCGCGTTCGCCGTAGCCCAGTTCAGAGGGGATGTAGAGGTTCCACACCGAGCCTTCGGGCATCAGGGTGAGGGCTTCGCGCCAGCCCTTGATGACCTGGTCGGGGCGGAAGGTGGCGGGCTTGCCGCGCTTGTAGGAGGAGTCGAAGACCGTTCCGTCGATGAGCGAGCCTTCATAGTGCACCTCGACCTCCGAGCTGTCCGTGGCCACGGGTCCGTTGCCCTCGGTCAGCACGCGGTACTGGAGTCCGCTGGGCAGTGTCTTCACGCCCTTGAGCTTCTTGTTGGCTTCGAGCCACTCCAGGTTGGTCAGCTTGAAGGTTTCCTGCTGGTGCTTGAACTGCTGCTCCACGACCTTCATCGCGCTGTCCTGTTCGAGGGGGGCCTGTCCGAGCACGCTCAGCGTGAGTCCGCGTTCAAACTCCTTGGCGTCGATGTAGGTCGAGTCCTCCTTGCCACAGGCCTGCTTGTTCATCAGGGGCAGGTTGCGGCGGTTCATGTCGGCGATGCGCAGTCCGGCGGCATAGGCTTCGGCGCGCTTGCGTGCGTCATCGTCGATCGTGGCGTTCATGCCTTCCATGGCATACTTCACGTAGGCCGAGTCGACGCCCATCTGTGCGACGAGGTACTGCTTGAGGCTCACGCCCTGGGCTACACCCATGGCGAAGCTGAAAGTCTTGCCGTCGACGGCGGCCGGAATCTGCTGGGCGGGCACCACGGTTGCGGCAGCCTGCTTCTTGGCCTTCTTGGCCTTCTTCTGTGCCTGGGCGGGCACTGCTGCCATGGCGGCGAGCGCCAGGCAGCAAACCAGTGTCAGTTTCATGTGTTGTGTGGGATGGTAGATGGAGTTACGTCAGTTTTACTTGGCGATACCGACGAGGGTGATTTTGAATACGAGTGCCGAGTAGGGCGGTATGCGTCCGTTGCCCTGTTCGCCGTAGGCCTGGCTGTAGGGGAGGTAGATTTCCCAGGTTGCGCCCACGGGCATCTGGGGCAGAGCCGTCTGCCAGCCCTTGATGACCTGCTTGAGCGAGAGTGTGGCGGTGCCGCCGGGAGCGTGTTCGGAGGAGTCAAAGACGGTGCCGTTCACGAGCTTGCCTTCGTACTTCACGATGACGCTGTCGGTGGCGGTGCAGTGCTGGTCGCCCTGTCCGGCTTCGATGACCTTGTAGAGGATGCCGTCGGCGAGCTTCTTCACGTCCTTCTCCTTGGCCTTCTCGGCGAGGAACTTCTCACCCTCTTTGCGCTGCTTGGTGAAGATGTAGTCCATGATGAGCTTGTTGGCCTCCTTCTTGTCTACGAGCTTGCCGTTGATCTTGAGGTCGTTGGTGCCCTTGGCCTGGGCCACGAATCCGGCCACGAAGTTCTTGATGCTCACCTTCTTGGTGGAGTCGCCCTGGAAGACCTGCTGCTCCATCATGGGCATCTGCATCTTGATCTGCATACCGGCCTGTACACCCATGTTGTAGGCCAGCTTCTGCTTGTCCTCGGCCGACTTCATGCCGTCGATGTAGCCTCTGAGGAATTCGTCGACGTAGCTGGAGTCGCTGCCCTGCTGCGTGAGCATGTTGGCAAAGTCTTTTTCTTCGGCCGACATGACGATACCCATCTCATAGCTGAGGGTGTCGATGTCGGACTTGAGGTTCGCCTTGGGCGAGTTGTTGTGGCACGAGCTGAAGAGCGCGGCCACGGCGCATGTTGCTGCAAAAAACTTTTTCATATCGTTTGGAATGTTTGATTTGGCTTGTGGATGATGGCGCCGGCGCGGGTTGCGGGTTGCGGGTTGCGGCTTACTTGACCACCTCGATGAGCTCCACGTCGAACACGAGGGCGGCGTAGGGGGGGATGGACTGTCCGGCACCGCGTTCGCCGTAGGCCAGGCTGTAGGGGATGAAGAAGCGGAACTTGGCGCCTTCGGCCATGAGCTGCACGCCTTCGGTCCAGCCGGCGATCACGCCGTTGAGGGGGAACACGGCGGGCTCTCCGCGGCGGTAGGAGGAGTCGAAGACGGTGCCGTCGGTGAGGCGGCCCTCATAGTGACACTTCACGCGGTCGGTGGCCTTGGGCTTGCTGCCCTTGCCTTCGGCCAGCACGACATACTGCAGGCCGCTGGGCAGCACGGTCACGCCTTCCTTCGCGGCGTTCTCGGCCAGGAACCGTTCGCCGGCTTCGCGCACGGCCTTGCCGGCCTCCTGCTGCTGCTTCTGCAGGAAGGTGCTGACCACCTGCTGGGCCTCGTTGTCGGCCAGCTTCGTGGCGTTGCCTCCGAGCACGTCGGCCACAGCCTGTCCAAATTCGCTGGCGTCGATGCTGTCCACTCCCATGCCCTTCAGGTTATGGCCGATGACCATGCCCAGGGCGTAGCTAAGTTTTTCCATAAGTCAGGATTACTGTATTACTATGCGTTAATTTAAGTCGTTTGGATGCCTTGCAGGCAAATCAAGGCGCAAAAGTACAATTATTTTTCATGCGCGAAACATTTGGAACTGTTGTTTTTTCATAACTTCGCCGCACAAAGGGGCCACGGTCTGCCGACAGCCACCCTCCGGGGCAGCCGCCGACAGGCTCGCGGCCCATCGTCGAACCCCCTGAAGACAGACATTGCCCGAAATGAAAAGACTCGTATTCCTCACCGGCGCAGGCATCAGCGCCGAGAGCGGCTTCAGCACCTTCCGCGACGCCGGCGGACTCTGGGAGCAGTACCCCGTCGAGAAGGTCGCCACCCCCGAGGGCTGGCAGGCCGACCCCAACCTCGTGACCGACTTCTACAACGGGCTGCGCCGGCAGCTCGTCGAGGCCCGGCCCAACCTGGGCCACCGCCTCGTGGCCGCGCTCGAGAGCTACTACGACGTGACGGTAGTGACGCAGAACGTCGACGACCTCCATGAGCGCGCGGGCAGCACCCGCGTGGTCCACCTTCACGGCGAGCTCATGAAGGTCTGTTCGAGCCGGGACCCCGACGACCCCCGCTACCGCCTCACCCTGCCGCCCGACCGCCTCGAGGTTGCCCACGGCGAGCGCGCCGCCGACGGCTCCCTGCTGCGCCCCTGGATCGTGTGGTTCGGCGAAGCCGTTCCCAACCTCTCACAGGGGGCCGAAGCCGCCTCAAGGGCCGACGTGTTCGTCGTGGTCGGCTCCTCGCTCAACGTCTACCCCGCCGCCGGCCTGGTGCGCTACGTGCCGGCGGGCCGGCCCGTCTACGTGGTCGACCCCAAGCCCGTGCGCGTGTCGGCCTCCTCGCCCGTGAGCGTCATACAGCAGGTGGCCACGCAGGGCATGGCCACACTGGTGCGCCGCCTCGCCGAGGCCGACGGCTTCGACCCCGACGAGGTGCTCGCACAGGCCCGGTAGGCAGCCCGGCAGCCTGCACAAACCCGCGGGCGGCTGTGCAGGCGCGCGCGTGTATCGTTAAATAATGTACAAAAAGGGTGCGTAAGGTTGCGCGGGTCGATAGAAAAGAATACTTTTGCGGCCAAGTCACACCTCCCTGCGGCAGCCCCGACGGGCACGGCACAGCGGACCCGCACCCCCACGGGCCTGCGGCGGCGCGCACTACCGGACCGCGGCAGGCCCCAAACACAACGAATCGCAACGAACGACATGAAAATCAAATCACTGCTCCTCGCACTGGTGCTGCTCTGCAGCTTTGCCGGTGCCGCCTGTGCCCAGCTCCCCTCGGTGAAGCTCAAGGACATCAACGGCAAGGTCATCGACACCGCCAAGCTCTCCAACGAAGGCAAGCCCTTCATCATCAGCTTCTTCGCCACCTGGTGTAAGCCCTGCAACCGCGAGCTCAAAGCCATCCACGAGGTATACCCCGACTGGCAGGACGAGACCGGCGTGCGCGTCGTGGCCATCTCTATCGACGAGGCCCAGAACGCCCAGAAGGTGAAGCCCATGGTCGATGCCGCCGGATGGGAATACGAGGTGCTGCTCGACCCTAACCGCGACTTTGCGCGCGCCATGGGCGTGAACCTCATTCCCCACGTGTTTGTCATCGACGGCGAAGGCAAGGTGGCCGAAAGCCGCAGCGGATATACCGAAGGCGGCGAACAGCACCTCATCGAGAAGGTGCGCGAGCTGCTGAAGTAAGACGGGGCGGATGCCTGCAGGCCCGGAGAATGGCGCAACAGCGCGCCGCAAGCGGACTGTAGGCATCCGCCTTTTGCTATCCACTGGGGGAACCCCTGAGGGATTCCCAAGGTTATAAGATAAGGGTCGCTTCGCTCCCGGGGTTATAAGGTTATAAAGTTACGCTTTGAGCGGACTGGGCGATAAAGCCCGCCCCCATCCCGGCAACGAGCGTTCAAGGCGCGCCCCGAAGGGGCAACAAGC
>CAMBOH010000104.1 GCA_945869305.1 uncultured bacterium | reverse complement strand
CGCAGCCTATCTTATCTAAAGATAGTGCAAGTGAGCGCAAAGCAAAAGAAAACTCCGCAGGATTTTCGTTTGCTTGGCCGAACGCAGCCTATCTTATTAAAAAGCCTGCTGTTGTCAAGCCAATT
Organism: uncultured bacterium; assembly: GCA_945869305.1. Lineage (GTDB taxonomy): Bacteria > Bacteroidota > Bacteroidia > Bacteroidales > Bacteroidaceae > Alloprevotella. The sequence goes on along the minus strand of CAMBOH010000104.1, from coordinate 4,888 downwards.
GGAGGCGATGGTGCACTGGGAGGGCGGGCTTCCAGCCCGCTTAAAGTACATTTCTGGCGGGCTGGAAGCCCGCCCTCCCAGTCGTTAGCGCTACATGCGCTTTGAATCATTGGATAAAAAATCGGCACCTCCCGCCTTGTTATCCCCAAAGGCTGGCTTCGTCCCGAGCCTCACTCCTGTTCGGGAGCCTCATCGATGAGGTCCATAAACTGGTCGAGCTTGGGCGTAATGATAATCTGGGTGCGGCGGTTGCGCTGCTTGCCCACTTCGTTGTCGTTCGATGCGACAGGGTTGTACTCACCCCGTCCTGCTGCGGTGAGCCGCTTGGGGTCAACCCCATACTGGTTCTGCAGGGCCTGTACCACCGATGAGGCGCGCAGGGCCGAGAGGTCCCAGTTGTTGCGGATGTTCTTCTGCGAAATGGGCACGTTGTCGGTGTTGCCCTCTACCAGCACGTCATAGTCCTTGTAGTCGGCGATGATCTTGGCAATCTTCTGCAACGTCTCGCCAGCCCGCTCGCCAATTTCGTAGCTGCCGCTCTTGTAGAGCATGTTGTCGGCCAGTGAAATGTAGACCACGCCCTTGAGCACCTGTACGTCGACATCGTTCATTTCCTCACGCGTGAGCGAACGGGTCAGCTTGTTGGTCAGGGCCTGGTTCAGCGAGTCGCTCTTCGACTTGGCATCGACCAGCTGCTTGATGAACTTGTTCGAGGCATTGATTTCGTCGACCAGTTTCGAGATGTTCACGTTGCCTTGCTGCACATTGCTCTGGTACGACTTCTGGAGCTGGGCATAAGCCTCCTTCAGCTCCTTGTTGCGCTCCTGTTCTTCGGCCAGGCGTGCGGCCAGGCTCTTCGAGTCGCTGGTGTACTCGGCAATGCGCACCTGGGCCTCGTTATAGTCCTTCTGCAACTGGGCGTGTTCGGCCTTCAGGTTGTCGTAACCGGCCTGCACTTCGGCCAACTGCTTCTTGCTGACACATCCCGCAAGCATCACTGCGGCGGCCAACGGCACAATCACTTTCAATGTCTTCATTGTATGGTCTTATTTGAGGTGAATAATCTGTTTTGCGGCGCAAGTTAGGCATAAAGCCCCACTGCACCAAAGCGCAATACCTCATTTTGACACTCCAACCGCCTCGGGGTTTAATTCCCTGTGCTTTTTTATGACAAAGAATGATTCCTTAAGTTTTCTGTGCCGTTCACGGCAGCGAACAGTTCAGGCGCAGCAACGCGGCCACCTGTTCGCGCCCATTGGTTCGCATCAGGTGGATGGCGGGCTGTACGCTCAGCCACCGTGCGACGGGCCACTGCGCATTCAGTTCGATGGCCGTTTCGTGGGCATCACGATAACAGGCGCGTCCCAGTCCCAATGCGATCCGCACGTCTTCGCGTCGGGGCGGCTGCACAGCCAGGGCGGCATTCCAATAATGCTTGGCCGAAGGTGAGTCGTGGCATTCAAACGAGAAGGTGGCGGCTCCGGTCAGCTGCCAGCCCGCGAGCGCACCGAGCCACTGTTCGCCCGTGAGCCAAAAGCCGAACTGCGTGTGTTTCCGGCCTGCCTCGGCGGGATGGTTGCCCACATTCCAGCCTAACTGCACGATATTCGGGAAGGGTGTCGGCCGCCCTCCGCGCCCGGTGGTGTAGGTGAGCGAGCCCAGATGCAGCACGCCGTCGGCACCGGGCCTGAACCGGAACTGCTCGCGCAGCGTCCCCGCCGCACAGCCGTTGTACACACTGGCGCGCAGCATGAGCCGGGGCGACAGCTCGCAGTCCGCCTGCACGCCCAGGGCTGCCAGCGGAAACACGTTGATTTCGAAGTTGTCGGCCATGGTGGGCAGGCAGCCATAGGAGGCTCCCGTGAACAACGATGCCACTTCGGTGACAAAATACACCTCGTCGGCCTGGCACAGTCCCGCGAAGATGCCGAACCGCGATGTAAACTGCTGCCGCAGTCCGGCATGAATCAGCCGGAAGGCCCTTGTCGGCGCATTGATGTTAGAATAGTCCTGACACACGGCATCGTCCTCACTCGGCGCATGGCCCACCGTCCAGGTGGCCATGCCTGTCACTTCGGCCTGTGCTCCCTTCCAGAGCCTTCCCTCCACCCCGACATCGAGGCGGTTCACCCAAGCTCCCACGTGGTGGGTCATGTTCCACTGTCCTTCCGTGACATAGTCCACTCCGACGGCCCAGCCGCTTTGGCCCTGCGCTGTCGTGTCGCATGGTGCTCCGGCCCTTTCGCCGGTCCTGGCTTCGCCCCATACCTGTACGGCACACACCGCCCCCAGCAAGACTGCCCACACGCGGACCAGCCCTGCTGTCATCCTTATATTCCCTTGTTTCATAACCTGAATAAAAACGCTTGTCGTACTTGCAGGCAAGCTGCCCGCGCTCACAGTTGTCCTTTCACCTCTCCGATATCCACAATCCGGTTGACAATCGCATAGATGGTAAGTCCCGCCACCGAATGGATGTTCAGCTTGCGCGCTATGTTCTTCCGGTGGGTCAGCACCGTATTGAGCGAGATGAACAGCCTGGCTGCAATCTGCTTGTTTGACATGCCGCACACCACCCAGTGTACAATCTCGCGCTCGCGCTCCGAGAGTGCGCCGTCGGCCGAACGTTTTTCGGCCTCGTCTTCGTCCCTGCCCGCCTCGTCGAGTGCCACCTGTGCCTCGAGCATGGTCACGGCAGGCACAAACAGCTCGTCCTCCACGCTGCAATGCACGCGCAAGTCGGCCTCACAGGTGAAGATGTCGAACAGCACCGTGTGGAGCAGTTCGACCTTCTCGGTCGGCGCATAATACTTGATGATGATATTCTTCAGCTCAAACAGCTTCGCGTCGATGCTGCTGTGTCCCCGGGCGAACTGCGCAATCGAGTAGTCGGCCGGGCGTCGGCCCTGCAACAGCTGCTCCACATAGCCGAAGACCTTGCGGTTCTCGTGCTGCATGTGCTTGCGCACCTCACCCATGTAGTCGTCGTAGAACTTGAGGATGAGGTAGGCCACTTCGCCCGTCTGCGAACAGTCGAGCGCCTCCAGCAGCTTGCGGCGTATGGCGGGCAGCTGGAAGTCGAGGAAATAGCTGTGGGCCTGCTTCAGGTAGTCGGTCAGACAGCTCACCGACACCCGCTCGAGCGAGTCGGCTGCACCGCGCGCACCGCGCTTGATGAAGTTGGCCACGGCCAGGAAAGTGCCGACATCCACCCCGTGTGCTTCACACACCTGGGCGATGGTCTGGTCGCCCACACCGAGAGGGATGCCGAAGCGCGACATCATCTGCAGCAACGAGGGCTCGTCGCAAATCATGTCGCACACAGGGTCGGATTCTTTATATGACTTGTACTGCATAACGGGCGCAAAGATAGCACTTCCGCACATTGCCTCCAGTCACCCGAAATGGGTATTTCGCCACCAGATTTGGTGATTCCACCCCCAAACAGGCTCACACAGGCCCCTGCCCTCCCCCACTGACAATGGACAGCCTGCCCACCGCCCGCACCGCCCTTCACTCCGAAGCGGCAGAGCTTTTGCCGGGCCTCATGGCCACGGGTCAAGACCCCGGGATACTCCTTATATATATTATATACACCCAATCACCAATCTATGAAACTATTCAAACGCCAAGCCCTGGCACTCGCTGCACTCATGCAGACCGGGGCTTTCACGGCCTGCAGCGAGGATGAACCCGGCACGGTGGCAGCCGACGATGCCACACAGGAGGCGGCCCTCCAGGCCGTTACCCGGCAGTATCTCACTGCCACAGTCCACCCCACCTACGCCCAGCTGGCCGACTCTACCTCCCAGCTCTTCGACGCGCTCCACGCCATGAAGCTCAAGTTGCAAAACGACCCCATGAGCCTGACCGACAACGATGTGGAACAGGCTTGCCAAATCTTCATCCAGGCACGGGCCAACTACGAAACGAGCGAGGTCTTCCTGTTTGGAGCTGCCACGGACTTCGGCATCGACCCGCACATCGACACCTGGCCGCTCGACCTGCAGGGGCTGGCCGTCGCACTGAACAACAGCACGCAGATCCAGGAGATGGACGCCTACGAGGCTGGACACGGAGGTGACCCCGACTACTACACCGGCGACACCTATGCCGGCAACAAGCTGGGCCCCGAGCTGCTGGGCTTCCACGGCATCGAGTTCATCATCTTCCGCAACGGCGCCCCGCGCACAGCCGCCAGCCTGCGCGGCACAGACCGCTATGAAGGCACGAGCCTCGAAGGCCGCTACAGCGTGACGGGGCTGAACGAACTGATCTTTGCCACAGCCGTTGCCGGCGACCTGCGCAACAAGTGCTGGCAGATGGAAGTGGCGTGGAACGAGACAAGGAAGACCGCGATGCCGTGGTGGCATTCATCGAGGCTATCTGACAGAAGATAAGGTTATGAGGTTTTCCTTCAGGTTATGAGATTATGGGGTTATGAGGTTATGAGGTTATAAAGACACCAATGAAGCCATCGGGTCACAGTCCTGTCTCTTGTCCCCCCTCTTGTCACCCTCTTGTCACCCCTCTTGTCACCCCTCTTGTCACCCTTCTTGTCACCCCTATCTCCCTTCTCTCCATCGTCTCACATATATACGTGAATTTTACCTTGAAAATCGTTCAACCCTTCAGCCTACTCTTTATTTCCCTTGATTCTCAAAGAGAAAATGGCTGAAGGGTTTTGTTTTCAAACCCTTCAGGAAGGTTCAGCCTGACAGATTCCCTTCAGCGTCCACGCTTCTGTCGGACGCTCCCGATCCATGACCTACAAGTCCGGGCTTTGGCGCAACAATCCGCCGAGTTGTTACGCTTGGCCCAGCCTCTGTTCTGCCTGCCCTCGGCCTTATCGTGGATGGCCCTGTAAAAACCGGGATTCGGGCTTTCT
>CAMBOH010000103.1 GCA_945869305.1 uncultured bacterium | reverse complement strand
CGCAGTGCAAAAGAAAAGCTGAAAGATTTTCATTTTGCACTGCCGATCCGCAGCCTGACTCACCAGAAAATTGTGGAGTATGGAATGAGCCGCAGCCCCAAACGACAAAAGCCCCCCGTATTCAGCGAAGAAAAGAGGCGATGGTGCACTGGGAGAGCAGGCATCTTGCCTGCTTTAACGACAACAGCAGGCAGGATGCCTGCTCTCCCAGTGCACCTTCGCCACCTCTCACCTCGAATAACCCCCGTTTTGTGATGGGGCTTTCTATAAGTCGGGCCAAACCGGATGCCGAATTTACAGCTTTCCCCTAAAGTTGATTCACCCCTTTATATACGCGTTTTAAAAGCCGTAAAAATCCTTCAACCCTTCAGCCGACCCTTTATTCTCTCTGATACTAAGAGGGAAAGTGGCTGAAGGGTTTTGTATTTCAAACCCTTCAGGAAGGTTCAGCCTGTGCAGGCAGCGACTCAGCGTCCATGCCCTTTCCGCCCCTCCTGATTCATGGCACGCAAGTCCAGGCTTCGGCGAAACAACTCGTCGGGTCGTCGCGTCTGGCCCAGCCTCCGTTCTTCCTGCCCTCGGCCTTATCGTGGATGGCCCTGTAAAAACCGGGATTCGGGCTTTCTGCGTATAACGGCTGAGCTAATTCCAGCGAATTGTAGTACTAACGACAGAGAGAACAGGCAGAAATCCTGTTTATTATCGTTTAGGTAGGTAGAATATCTACTTATTGACGTTCAGGTAAGTGTAATATCTACCTATTGACGTTTAAGCAGGCAAGATGCCTGCTCCCCCAGTGCTGCATCGCTTGAAATTGGCTTGACCACAGCAGGCAGGATGCCTGCTCTCCCAGTGCACCGTCGCCACCTATCAGCTTCGTGTCAGGCTGAAGGGTTGGCTGAAGGGTTGCTGAATGAACTGAAGGGTTTGAAATACAAACCCTTCAGCCACTTTCCTTCTGAGTATCAACTAGAATGAAGGGTCAGCTGAAGGGTTGAAGGTTTTTTGCAGCCTTAAAAATGCGTATAGAAAGGAGTCGGGGGAGCAAGTACGGACCTTGCCTGCACTCCCAGCCATGCCCCTACTAGTCACGCAGCCAATCTTCTTTAAAAAATAAGGGTTTTCGGAGCAAGATAGAGCGTAATGAAAAAGAAATATTTAACTTTGCCCACTCAAAAAGATGCACCGCGCCAACCGGGCCAACGCCTTCGGTGCGCCGCATGAATAATCATCTTCATAGCATGCTGACAGAAAAAATCGAATCGTTACTTGGCGAAGTGGCCGGCCTTCAGGCTGCCGATGAGAAAGAGCTGGAAAGCCTCCGCCTCAAATATTTGAGCAAAAAAGGTATTGTCAACGAACTGATGGGCGAGTTCCGCAACGTGGCTCCCGAGCAGAAACGCGAAATCGGCATGAAGCTCAACACCCTGAAAACCGCCCTGCAGGACAAGTTCAACGAACTGAAACAGGCCGTCGCCGTGAAGGAGGACGACCATGCCTCACTCGACCTCACACGCACCCCCTACCCCACTCCACTGGGCACACGCCACCCGCTCTCGATCGTAAAGAACGAAATCATCGACATCTTCTCGCGACTGGGATTCAGCATGGCTGACGGCCCGGAGGTGGAAGACGACTGGCACGTGTTCTCCTCCATGAACTTTGCCGAAGACCATCCGGCACGCGACATGCAGGACACCTTCTTCGTCGAACAGCATCCCGACATCGTGCTGCGCACACACACCAGCTCGGTACAGAGCCGCGTGATGGAACACGCAGAGCCCCCCATCCGGGTAATCTGCCCGGGGCGCGTCTACCGCAACGAAGCCATCTCGGCCCGTGCACACTGCTTCTTCCACCAGGTTGAAGGACTCTACATCGACAAGGACGTCAGCTTCACCGACCTGAAGCAGGTATTGCTCACGTTTGCCCGCGAAATGTTCGGTGCCGACACGAAGATCCGCCTGCGTCCCTCCTACTTCCCCTTCACCGAACCCAGCGCCGAAATGGACATCTCGTGCAACATCTGCGGCGGAAAGGGCTGCTCCTTCTGCAAGCACACAGGATGGGTCGAAATCCTGGGCTGCGGCATGGTCGACCCCAACGTGCTGGATGCCAACGGCATTGACAGCAAAGTCTACAAAGGCTACGCCTTCGGCATGGGCGTGGAACGCATCACCAACCTGAAGTACCAGGTGAAGGACCTGCGCCTCTTCTCGGAAAATGACGTGCGCTTCCTCGACGAGTTCATGGCCGCCAACTGATTGTGCCACCCCGAAGCTATTCCCGACTCTGCCCGCCCGCAGCAACCCCTGCTTGCCGGCAGACACCATCGCAATACCTGCAACAATGAACAGAGTAAATCCTTTCAGGGGATTGGGCATCGCCCTTGTCACTCCCTTCCATGCAGACGGCAGCATCGACTTCGATGCGCTGGAGAAACTGGTTGTATACCAAATCGAAAATGGTGCCGACTTCCTCTGCGTGCTCGGCACGACAGCCGAAACACCCTGTCTGAACGACAACGACAAGCTGGCTGTAATCGACACAGTGAAGCGCGTGAACGCAGGCCGGCTTCCGCTGCTGCTGGGAGCTGGTAGCAACAACACGGCCCAAGTGGTGGATTACCTCCAGCACTTTGACTTCGACGGAATCCAGGGTGTGCTGGTTGTCACTCCTTATTATAACAAGCCTTCGCAAGAAGGTCTCTACCAGCACTTCAAGACCGTAGCCGAAGCCAGCCCCGTGCCCGTGGTGCTCTACAATGTGCCGGGCCGCACCGGCGTGAACCTGCTTGCCGAAACCACCCTGCGCATAGCCCGCGACTGCAAGCAGGTGGTTGCCATCAAGGAAGCATCGGGCAACATCGCCCAGATTGAAGACATCGTCGACAACGCCCCCGAAGGATTCGACGTGCTGAGCGGCGATGACGGCATCACCTTCGAACTGATTGCCCTGGGTGCCCAAGGAGTCATCTCGGTGGTGGGCAATGCCTATCCGGCCCTGTTCGGCAAACTGGTGCACGGCGCGATGCGGGGCAACTTCAACGAAGCCCTCCACGCCCACCGCAAACTGAGCCGGGTGTACAAGCTGATGACCGTAGACGGCAATCCGTCGGGCATCAAGGCCCTGCTCGCCGTACAGCAGCGCATAGCCAACGTGCTGCGCCTGCCTTTGGTCCCGGCCCGTCCCGACACCTGTCAGGCCCTCGCCGCGCTGAACCGGGAGCTGGAACAGTATTAGGCCGCCCCGTAGCCGAATGCCCTTTCCGGTGCAAGTCCCTCCCCACTCCTCCTGAGCACCAGCTGCCTGTTACCAGGGCGGGAGGCTGGCCCTGCAGCAGGCTACCCTATTCTGGCCCAATGCCGCCAAACACACTGGGAGAACAGGCAAAGGCCTGTGACATCGAAGCGAAAGCCGTTCTGATAGAGATGTTTCTGTCAGAACGGCTTTCGCATTGTAGTCTGCCGACAGCGACGCCAGTGGCCGCCTGACAGGGGGAGGACGGCGGACTTGACTGCCAAAATGAAAAACACCCTACCAAAATGAAAGGGTACGGCCGAACGGCCGATTGTGACCAGACGCACAAACCTGCTGGTTGCCAGACATTTGCAGCGGCATGAGCCATCTGGCACTCCATTTGCGGGTCGGAATGCGACGCCTTATAGAACAAAAGACTTCACACCCCATCCGAAAAGGCAGTGGTGACACGGAAAACCCCGACACCCGCCTGCCGTTCACACAATGAATGTATGCCATCAAACATCACTACGCAGATGGAAGAAAATTCAAAGCGCTTTCTCGACCTGATACGGCGGTCACACCGGGGACGGTTCAAGATATATATCGGCATGATTGCCGGAGTGGGCAAGACCTACCGTATGCTTCAGGATGCCCGCGAGATGTTGCGCTGCGGCGCCGAACTACAGCCGGGCCATTATAAAGTATTGATTTTTTCTTCCGTCAAGCCGGTCATTTCAGAAATGTCTGTTATAGAAAAGCCTTTCGCCTTCAGCTTCCGGGCAATTGCCGCTTCCGCTTCCGCGCGTCCTTCCGCGCGTCCCTTCGCTTCACCTTCCCGCCTTGCCGTGTCAATGGAGTTCTTGATGTCGCGGTATGCCTTCAGGCTGCCCTCATACTCCCGCAATTCTTCTGGCGTGAATGCGGCAATCTCCGCCTCCTTGAACAGACGGTCGAAGATCTTGTCGCGCAACGCCTTGGGGCGGCTCTCTAACTTGTAAAGGTTCTTCAGCACATAGAGCCACTTGTCGTAGAGTGTCTCCAGCTCGTCTTCAGTCTTCTGAAACTTGGCTATCTCTACATATATGAAGTCGAGCTTCTTGTAAAAAACTTTGTTGGTCTTGATGTCGCAGAGCTTGACCGTGTGGGTTATCTCCTTCTTGTCGAAGGCCTCCTCCCTCATGTTGAAATTCAGCAGGGCTACGGTATATACGCGGGAGAGCCTGAAATCCCAGTCGGCGCCCTTCTTTGCCTGTTCGCGGATGGGGAAAGTGGCATAGAACAGGGAACGGTCCTTGAAGAAGTCCTGATAGGCGTTCTGCATCTCGACGATGAATTTCTCGCCGTCTTCGCCTTCGCAATACACGTCGAAGATGGCACTGCGTGCCGAGGCATTGTCGCCGAAATGTTCGGTGTTGAGATACATCACGTCCTTGATGACCTGCCTCCCAGCGAACAGGCTGTTGAGGAAATTGATCAGCAAGTCCTTGTTGGGGGCTGTGCCGAATATGCGCTTGAAACCGAAGTCAGTCAGCAGGCTGATGTATCTTTCTTCTAATGTTGCCATATATCCTTATCCATTAGCAAGTCTATTCAGAAACAAAAGTATGTGATGTTTTTTTATCCGCCAAGGCTTTTGGTCAAAACCTGACAAATGGGTAATTATTTCCATGATTCTGGTATCTCGCTCTGAGGGCGTTTGTCGTAATTTTGCAACCGGAAATCAGAGACGGGCACCATGCCGATGCGAGGCTGCGCTCCGCATCATCATGACTAACCCTATTTCCGGTTGCGAAGAAGCAACCG
>CAMBOH010000102.1 GCA_945869305.1 uncultured bacterium | reverse complement strand
CAGCCCGCTCCTTAAACGCTTGTCAGCTACAAGTGAACACTTGCGAAACTTGAAAAAAAACTCGAACAGTTTGCCGCTTCGCTCCATCCTTCCTAACTTTACCACCATGCCCACAGACAGGAGTTACATAGCCATTGACCTCAAATCGTTCTATGCCAGTGTGGAGTGTGTGGAGCGGGGGCTTGACCCGCTCACGACCAATCTGGTTGTGGCCGATGTGAGCCGCACGTCGAAGACCATTTGTCTGGCCATATCGCCCTCACTCAAGGCGTATGGCCTGGGAGGCCGTGCCCGGCTGTTTGAGGTGGAACAGCGCATGAGAGAGGTGAACAACCAGCGGCGGCGGCAGGTGAACTGGCGGCCCTTGGCTGGCAAGTCGACCGATGACCGCGAACTGCAGGCCCACCCCGACTGGGAGGTGGACTACATCAAGGCCGCGCCGCGCATGGCCTTCTACATAGACTACAGCACGCGCATCTACCAGATTTACCTCAAGTACGTTGCCCCCGAAGACATCCACGTTTACAGCATCGACGAGGTGTTCATGGATGTCACCGCCTACCTCGCCACCTATAAGCTCACGGCCCACCAGCTGGCCATGACCATCATCCGCGACGTGCTGCGCCAAACGGGCATCACAGCGACAGCCGGCATAGGCACAAACCTCTATCTGGCCAAGGTGGCCATGGACATAGTGGCCAAACACCTGCCAGCCGACAACGACGGCGTGCGCATTGCCGAGCTTGACGAAATGACCTACCGTCGCCAGCTGTGGAACCACCGGCCGCTCACCGACTTCTGGCGTGTGGGCCGGGGCATAGCTGCCAGACTGGCTGACTATGGCATCGACACCATGGGAAAGGTCGCCCGCTACTCCCTGAAGCACGAGGAGCTGTTCTACCGCCTGTTTGGGGTGAACGCCGAGTTGCTTATCGACCACGCCTGGGGCTGGGAGTCTTGCACGATGGAGGCCATCAAGGCTTATCGGCCCGAGAGCCATTCGCTGAGCAGCGGGCAGGTGCTTACCTGTCCTTACACCACCGCAAAGGCGCTGGTGGTCATGATGGAAATGGCCGACCAGCTGGCCCTGAGTCTGCTGGAGAAACGCCTCGTCACCGACAGGCTGACCATGTCCATCGGTTATGACAAGGCCAATCTGGACAGCGAGGCGGGCTGCGAATGCTACGTCGGCCCCATCCATACCGACCGCTATGGCCGTCAGGTGCCCAAGTCTGCCCATGGAAGCATCCGACTGGAGCGAATGACATCGTCGACCAGGCAAATCACCGCAGCTACCGTACAGCTGTTCCAACGCATTGTCAACCCCGACCTGCTGGTGAGGCGGCTCAATCTGACCGCTGAACATGTGGTAGGCGAGGCCATGCTGTCGCGGCCTGTGCCTGTGCAACTCGACCTCTTTACCGACTGCGAATTGCAGCTCCGGCAGCGGAAACAGGAACGCGAAGCTCTCAGCAAGGAGCGACGGGTACAACAAACCATACTTGAACTGAAAAGGCGTTTCGGCCAGAATGCCATCCTGAAGGGCCTGAACTTTCAGGAAGGGGCTACAGGCCGCCAACGCAACGAACAAATAGGAGGACACAAGGCATGACTGACATCTATGAAGACATTATCAACCTTCCCCACCCCGTCTCGGCCAACCATCCGCAGATGCCTCTGTCGGCCCGCGCAGCCCAATTCGCACCTTTTGCGGCCTTGGCTGGACACGACGAGGCTGTCAAGGAAACGGCCCGGCTGAGTGAAAGCATGGGACAGGACAATATTTGGGATGAAGAGACGGAATGGGGCGTATAGACCATTGCCGGGGAATGAGAAACCATTGGTCGGAGCATGAGGAACCTGGTGGGGCCCCAAGCTTCACTTATCCCAGGAGATTCCACCCTGCAACAGTCTGAAACAACTTCTCGGAGAAGCCAAAAGAAGGCTCCGTTGGTTGTGGTGCAAACAGCACGGCAACCAACGGAGCCTTCAAACAATCAGGAAACTCACGTTTCGCAAGTTGAATCAGAGAATAAGCGCCTGCATTCAAGACACGCCCCGAGAGGGATACAAGCGTTCAATGAGCGGGCTGAAAGCCCAACAAGCGCTTAGCCCAGGGCATCGCCCTGGGTAGATATGAAGCGATAAAGTTCGCCCTGAAAGGGCAAAAGCGTTGGAATACACGGGTTTTGTATCCATGCTTTTGCCCTTTCAGGGCGCAATAGCGGCGGCTAATCTACCCAGGGCGTCGCCCTGGGCTATGCGCTTACTGGGCCTTCAGCCCGCTCCTTAAACGCTTGTCAGCTACAAGTGAACACATGCGAAACTTGAATTACTTGACAAGGGTGGCAATGACTGTACCCAATGTCGCAGTCATCGTACCGAGCGAGAGGATCTCACTGAACGACATGTTCTTGCGGCGCGACTTGGCAGGTACCAGGATGGTACAGCCCGGTGTGATGTCCTTGGATGAGCGCACGCGGGTCACAGTACCGTTCATGTTCACCGCAAACACACGGCGACGCTTGGCACGCAGACCATAGCCACCGGCCTGATCGATGTAGAACGAGAGCTTGGCTCCCTTGCGGTAGGCCACAGAGTTGGGATACATGACCTGGCCATTGATTGAGACGGTATTGCTGTACTGCGGTACGACCAGCTTGTCGCCTTCTCGCAACACGATGTCCCAACGGTCACTGCCCGGATTCTTCATCGCTTCATCCAGGTTGATACCAACCATCTGCACTTCGCCCATTTCAAGCTGGCTCATGTCGAGCGAGTCACCGCTGACAGCCATCTTCAGCATGGTCTCTTGCTTGATCTTCTCCTCCGGGGTCAGGGTCCGTTCCAGATGGGCACCTGCGGCATAGGCTTCGTCAGTCAGACCGCCGGCTTCCCGGATGAGGTCGGTCAGACGCATACCTTTGTTGGCCAATACGTATGTACCTTCGAAGGCAACTTCGCCCGATACGCTGACATGCTGCTGCTCGACGTAACCCGGCGAACGGCGCACGAACACTTCGTCAAACGGTTCAAGCACGAAGCCTTGTGTGCCGTCAATGACAAAACCGTCCTTTAACGCAAAGGTGAAGGACTGCGCCACCTGCGCCTTGGACTGTATGGACTGATGGTCACGGATTCGGCGTGAAATGTCGACCTTGACAGTCGAGGCAGCATCCTTCAGACCGCCCGCCTGCAGGATAAAGTCCTCAATGGTGGTGTTATCCGCATATTCGTAGGTGCCGGGATAGTTCACTTCGCCATGAATGGTGAGTACGCGCTCTTCCTGTATGCTCTTCTGCGAGGCAATGTAAAGAACGTCCTCATTGCGTAAGGATATGTCGGCCACCGTATGGTCCATGATACCCTTGACATCGAACGAGAGAGCTTCGAGCGAACGGTCTTCCTTGCGGCGGTGCAGCAAGCCGCGGGCCGTAAATGCATCTTCCGACAGACCGCCGGCAGCCTCGATGAGTTGCCGCACCGTCGTGATGTTGCCGTCCATCTGGAACAGGCCGGGACGCATGAGGGCGCCCTTGGCCTCGACCATATTGCTGTAACGTTGCAGCACACTGTCGACCGACACGGAGTCACCGTCCATGAGCTGGAAGGCATTGCGGTCAAAGTCATCGACAGAATAGACCGAGAGACTTCCGCCCGCCTTGCGCATGAGACGCACCTGCGACTGGTAGGCATCACCCGTGAAGCCGCCGGCGTATTTCAACAGCGTTCCTACGCTTTCGGACTGTTTCATTTCGTAGAACATAGGACGCTTTACCTTGCCTGTCACCTGAACCAGACATTCGTAGGGTTCAACGATGATGACATCGCCAGAGGTGAGGCGCACGTTGCCCTTCATGTTGCCGTTGAGGATATAGTCGTAAATGTCGCAGGTGGAGATGAGCTTTCCGTTCCGATAGATGCGGATGTTACGCAGCGTACCGATTTCGTTGGTACCGCCCGCCATGTAAAGGGCGTTGAATACGGTGGCAAAGGCCGAGAGTGTGTATGAGCCGGGCACCATCACTTCGCCCATCACATCGATAGTGATGGTACGTGTCTGTCCGACCGTGAGTCTGACATTCGAGCCGCCATAGCGGCTGCCAAGCGTGCTTTTGAGCCGCTGGTTGGCCTGGGCGACGGTCAGCCCGTCAACAGTAACCGGGCCGTAATCGTCTATCAGGATTGTTCCGTCGGGCGTGACGGTACATTCAAAACGCTCCTGCGAAGCCCCCCACACATCCACAAAGACGGCATCGCCGGGTCCGAGTTTGTAGTTCGAGGGCGTGGCAATGTTCATGTTGGGCTCGAAGCTGAGCAAGCGGTTATTGAATATGTTACGACCGAACACCTGCTTCTCGGCAGGTTTCTGGTCAAACAGCTCTTCATCTTCCCAGAGGCCCATGGCTTCGAGTGAGTCGGGCAAGAGACCGTCAATCTCGTTCAGAAAGTTATAGTCTCGGCGCTGCTCATAAAGTGCGCGCTGCTTTTCCGACATTTTCGACACATCTTCCGGTTCGCGTCGGGCAGCACGCTGGTTCTGACCTTTAGGGTCCTTTGCATCACCATTCGGCGAACGCATACGCGAGGTAGAGGACGAACCGCTGATGTCTTTTGCACCAATCACCTCACCATTCTGCTGTTTGTCGTACTTGTCCTTGATGCGTCTGATCTGCTCAATCGACACACCACGCTCTATAAGCTTTGTCACGATTTCAGTACGGGGCGTACCCTTTTCGTTTTCCTTAATCATGAACTGCATGACCTGTGTGTCGCTCATAGCAGTTTGCGCAGCCAAATCAAACGCTGCGCCCCAAAGGAGAGCCAAGAGGAGAAGAGCCTTGTATAGTTTCATATAAGTAGAATGATGGATGATGGTTTCGTAAAGGGTTGTTCAGACTATCATATTAGTAAGAACGTAAGAGATTGTAAAAGATTGTGCAAGCGAGAGCAAAAAGTCAAGCTTGCTTGAACTTTTTGCCGAGCGCAGCCTAATCTTATGTAAAGATTGTGCAAGCGAGAGCAAAAAGACAAGTTTGATTGTACTTTTTTCCGAGCGCAGCCAAATCT
>CAMBOH010000101.1 GCA_945869305.1 uncultured bacterium | reverse complement strand
CTTCAGGGCGCACCTCGCGGCGGTAAACATACCCAGGGCGATGCCCTGGGCTATGTGCTTGTTGGGCTTTCAGCCCGCTCCTTGAACGCTTGTTAACTACAAGCGAACACTTGCGAAACTTGGGTTGAAAAAAGAAAGGGCAAAAGCATTAGCATACATGCGTTATGTACCAATGCTTTTGCCCTTTCCTTAATTGTCTTGAACGCTTGCGCCTGTTCCCTTTGGGAAACGCGGGTTACAGCCCCCTCACAAGCCGGCCGTGCAGTGAGCTACTGCATACTGACCTTGAGGTCACTCACCGTGCTCTTGAAGTTGCCCGCCTTGCGCAGCGGGAACACCAAGGTGCGCTGGTAGTTGATCTTGTCTGTGGGGTGATAGACTATCGGCTCGAAACCTCGGTCTGCATCGGTCTGGTAGTGGGCACGGTCCTGGTCGCGCATCACGTAGAGGGGCTGCGCTGCCAGCTCCTCCTTGACCTGGCCGTCAACCAACAGGCGGGTCATGCGGTTGTTTCCCTGGATGGTGATGTTCACCTGCTTGCCAGGCTCGATGCGGTAGTTGAAGGTGTTGAGGTAGCCTTCGCGCTCGAAGCCCAGCTTGCCCTGGCGGGGATCAGACAGGTAGAACACGGCATGGGCCGAACGGAACAGCTCGGTACCCTTGGCCTCCTCCCGGGCCTTCAGGCTGAAGCTCACCGAATAGTCGTAGCCCACCTCTTCGGCCTGGAGCACCTCGCCCGGCCTTACTGTTGCCTTCTCCAGCACCACCGTGCCCGGACGGCCCAGGCGGCCCAGCTCGTTCACACCCGGAGCCTCACTCAGCAACTGCCGGCGCTGGTTGAACTCGGCATAGGGCAGCTGCGTCTTGGCACCCGTCCAGCACTTCACGGCCAGCGTCTGTATGCCGGGGAACACGCGATGGTGTATGTCCTTGACCGTAATGCCGTTTCCCACATGGTCGTTCCACACGGCAAACATGCCGCCCTCAATGGCCGGGTCATTCTCCTCAAACGTCTTTCCGCCCACCACGGCCGGTGTCCAGCTGTTGTAGAGGTATTCGGTGTTCAGATAGTCGTAGTAGTAGCCTGCGGCAGGAACGATGTAGACAAAGCCGTCGGGAATGCTGACCAGCTGGTAGCCCTGCCTCTTCATCTCCACGGGGTCGGCATATCCGTTATACCAGATGTCCATCAGGACGTTTTCGGACTTGACCGGCGTGTCGCCCTTGGCGTGTGTGAGTGCGCCCCACACCACAGCCTGCTTGCCGAAGCTCTCCACGTAGCGGATGTAGTGGTCTGTAAACTCGCGGAACTTCTCGACCACCTCCTTCTTGGCGTTGGAGTATTCGTCAGTCCCGATGTGTACGCGCTTGCCGCGGAACACGGGTTCCTTGCCGCTGAGATATTCCTTGAACAGCCCGTCGAAGAAGGTGTATACCTCCGGGTTGAACAGGTCCAGATGGTCCATGCCATACTCCTTGCTTCCCAGCTCGGGCTTGTAGTGGGAGAAGGCCAGCGAGTGGGCAGGGATGTCGATTTCGGGTATGATTTCCACCTCATTGTCGGCAGCCAGCTTTTGCAGGTCGATGAACTCCTGCTTGGTGTAGGAGCCGTCCTTGGCCGTCAGCCCGGGATAGGTGTCACACTCCAGGCGGAAGGCAGCCTGCGTCTTGTTCCAGTCATTGCCGAAATACTGGCGGAAGCCGTTGTCGTTGAGGTGAATGTGCAGGGTGTTCATCTTGTAGTAGGCCATGACCTTGGTCAGATTGCGCAGGTAGCCCATGGGGATATACTTGCGGCCGCAGTCAATCATGAAGCCACGCAACCTGTATTCGGGCACGTCGGTCGTCTGTCCGCAAGGAAGCGACCGGTCGTCCGACTGCTCTGAGAGTTGCAGCAGCGTGCGGGTGGCCCAGAAGGCACCACGGGCCGTCGCTGCGTCGACCTGTACCGTCCGCCCGATATTCAGCGCGTAGCCTTCATCGCCCAGCGACTTGTCCTTCTTCAAGGCCAGCACGATGTCGCCGGCCTTTGCGCCACCCTTCGCCACACTCAGCGAACGGCCGAACATTTCCTGGTAATCGGCAGCCAAGGCCTGCGCCACATGAACCAGCGCACTGTTCTTCACCACGATGCGCCCCGACAGGGCCACCTGTCCCTCGCCACCATTCCAGGTCTTGAGCTCCGGCACCACAAACGGTTTCGGATTCACCTGTGCTCCGAGCGAGCCGAACGCCAGCAGGCATACGCCTGCCAGCACCATCAATTTTCTAACAGAAAGCATAATTTAAGGTTTTAGGTTTGTTCGGGACAAAGGTATGCAAAAGAAACCGAATAGAGCGAGCCGTACGCCGTCGAATTAAAGCCCCATGTGCCCTACGACAGACGAAAAGAACGATTTACATGCCCCGCCCGCACAACAGCTCACAGGTTTTCTATACATTTGCTCACGGATTGCCTATAGCATCCCCTCTATAAACCATAAACTTTAAACTATAAACCGTAAACCATAAGCTATAAACTTTAAACTATAAACTTTAAACTATAACCACCCCCCCACGATGTCCACCATTTGTGCCATAGCCACCCCATCCGGAGGAGCCCTGGGCGTGATCCGCGTTTCAGGTCCCCAAGCCATACAAGCCACTTCGGCCATATTCCAGCCCGCAGGGCCTACCCCCCTCCACGCAAAGAAGGGGAGCACGCTCAGCTTCGGAAGCATCACTGACCCCGAGACCCACGAGACCATCGACGAAGTGCTGGTAAGCCTCTTCCGGGCCCCACATTCCTACACCGGTGAAGACGCTACCGAAATATCCTGCCACGGTTCTGCCTACATCCTCCAGCGCGTACTGCAACTGCTGCTCGCCCAAGGCTGCACCATGGCCCGACCCGGCGAATACACGCAGCGGGCCTTCATGAACGGCAAGATGGACCTGAGCCAGGCCGAAGCGGTGGCCGACCTCATCGCCTCGACCACAGCCGCCAACCACCGCATGGCCATGAGCCAGATGCGCGGCAACTTCAGCAAGGAGCTGCGCACGCTGCGCGACCAGCTGCTGCACATCACAGCCCTGCTGGAACTCGAGCTGGACTTCTCCGACCACGAAGACCTGGAATTTGCCGACCGTACCGAACTGCGCGACCTGGCCGAACGCATTCTCTGCCGCATCACGCAGCTCTGCGATTCCTTCCGGCTGGGCAATGCGCTGAAACGCGGTGTCCCCGTAGCCATTGTCGGCGAGACCAATGCCGGAAAGTCCACACTCCTCAACGCCCTCATCGGCGAAGAGCGTGCACTGGTCAGCCCCATTCACGGCACCACCCGCGACACCGTCGAAGAGCGCATCACCGTGGGCGACACGCTCATCCGGTTTATCGACACAGCGGGCATACGCGCCACGAGCGACACGGTCGAGCAGATGGGCATAGCGCGCACGTTTGCCAAAATCAGCGAAGCCGAAATCGTACTGTGGCTCATCGACTCCACCCAAGCCCTCTCACAGTTCGAAGCGCTGCGTGACCGCCTGTTGCCCGCCTGTGCCGAAAAATCCGGCCTACTGTTGCTGTTCAACAAGGCCGACCTGCTCACTCCGGGCGAACACACGGCCCTGCAACAGACCGTCGCCGAACGCATTTCCCCCACCCTTGCAGCCTGCGCAGTTCCGTTCAGCACCATCACCCTGAGTGTGCAATCGTCTGCCGACATAGCCCGCCTGCGCGAGTTGCTCACCCTCCGCCTGCACGAATGGCAGCAAGCCGGCGGTTCGGCGGGCGATGTCATTGTCAGCAACCTGCGTCACTACGAAGCCCTCTCCCAAGCCCAATCATCCATCCAGCGCGTCATAGCCGCATTGCGCACCGACCTGTCGGGCGACTTCATCAGTCAGGACCTGCGCGAGTGCATTCACCATCTGAGCGACATTGTCGGCGAAGTCACCCCCGAGTCCGTGCTCCACACCCTCTTCCAGCACTTCTGCATCGGCAAGTGAAAAGATTGAAATGGCATTCGCCGCTATGTCTATGGTTTAGCTCGCTATATTCCAAATATGCCAGCTACATAGAGGGCAAGCGGTCATACATGAACAGAACTCTGGAAATCAGAAACAATAATTGAACGTCGACTACAATAAGATAACTGCAATGGAACACAAAGATAAGGTAGTAATAGTGACAGGCGGTGCGCATGGCATCGGAAAATGTATCGCTGAGGAGTTCCGCAAAAAAGGGGCTTTGGTGGCAGTCATTGATCTGCGAGAGGGAAAGCATTGCGTTGGAGACATCTCCCAGAAGAATGTGCTGGAAACCTTCGCCGATGAAATAATTGGCAAGTACGGCAAAGTGGATTACATAGTCAATAATGCCCTTCCTCTGATGAAGGGGCTGGATGAATGTACGTGGGAGGAGTTTCAGTATGCCTTGACAGTCGGGATTACTGCACCTTTCTATCTTGTCAAGCTGCTTGCTCCGTATCTTGCCGAGGGAGCATCGATAGTAAACATATCATCCTCGCGCGACCGCATGAGTCAGCCGCAGACAGAGAGCTACACTGCTGCCAAGGGAGGTATTGCCGCCCTCACCCATGCCCTTGCCGTCACACTTCGGAACAAGGCAAGGGTCAACTCCATTTCGCCAGGATGGATAGACACTGATTATAAGAAGTACGATGGCGCAGATGCGGTGCAGCAGCCGGCAGGACGTGTTGGCAACCCGATGGACATCGCCAATATGGTGCTGTTCCTCTGCTCCGACAAGGCAGGATTCATCACAGGCGAGAATATCTGCATCGACGGTGGCATGACCCGGCAGATGATTTACCATGGCGATTATGGTTGGATGTTAACCGAGTAAATGACAAGGCAAGGTTATGGCAGATCGCATAGACATCTACGAGAACTGGAATCCGTGGCACGGATGCACCAAGGTCAGTCCTGGGTGCAAGTACTGCTATGTATATCGGCAAGACGAGATGTACGGCAGCGAGATGTCGAGCAGCGAATGTCGTAAGACGGGCAGTTTCTATCTCCCTGTCAAGCGCAAGCGTGACAAGTCATGGAAGATTGAGAGCGGCAAGGTGGTATTCAC
>CAMBOH010000100.1 GCA_945869305.1 uncultured bacterium | reverse complement strand
ACAGTTATGGCTAAAAAAGGTGGAAGTAAACAAAAGAAGATGAACTCGCGCGTGGACTTCACGCCGATGGTGGATATGATCATGCTTCTCGTAACCTTCTTCATGCTCTGTACCACGCTGCTCAAGCCGCAGACCATGGAAATCTCCATGCCATCCGACAAGGAAGACATCAAGGACGAGAACCGCAACCAAGTCGCTGCCTCCAAGGCTGTGACCATCCTCATTGACGAGAACAACACGCTCTACTACTTCAAGGGCAAACCCGACGGTGGTACTGACATCCCCGACGAAGGCAAGCTCTTTGAAACCAGCTATGGAAAGGACGGCATCCGCAAGGTGCTCCTCGCTTCTAACCCCGAAGCAGTGAAGGCCGTCGCCAAGCTGAAAGCTGAGTTCGCGACCAAGAAAACATCGAATGTGCAAGAAGAGCAAAAGGTCAAGGCCGAATACAAGGAACGCCTGAACAAGATCAAGAGCGCGGACTATACGCCCAGCGTCATCATCAAAGCTTCAGACGGTGCCACGTATGACAACCTCATCCAAGTGCTCGACGAAATGCAGATTTGCAGCATCGGTCGCTATGTGATTGACAAGTTCGTTGACGGTGACAAAGCCAAAATCGAGGCTTTCAAAAACGGAACGGCGCAGTAATAACCTAAGTGAAGTATCAACAGTATGTCTAAAGTAGATTTGGCATCACGCGAGTGGTGCGACATGGTATTCGAAGGACGTAACAAAGAGTACGGAGCTTATCGTCATCGCGCCAACAAGGGTAAATTCCAACTCCGCGCCATCATCATCGTACTCTTGATGATTGTTGCCATCGTAGGCTTCATCCTCGCCAAGTCGGCCGTGGAAGCTGCTCTCAAGGAGGGCAAGAACATGGACGCCGAGCAAGTCACTGAGCTCTCTGAACTCAAGAAGGACGAGCCGAAGAAGGAAGAAAAGAAGAAAGAACCCGAAAAACTCGAATACGAAAAGCCCGTTGAAAAGGTAGCTGTTAAATCGTCTATCCAGTTCACCGTGCCCAAGATTGTCGAAGACGAGAAGGTTGACCACTCCAAGGAGCTCAAGACTCAGGACGAAGTGACCAAGAACAAGTTCGCCATCGCATCGCAGGACTACGTGAACGAAACCGGCGGAACCGGTATCAACATCGATGACCTCAAGGAGAACCAGGAGGCCGGTGGTACGACTGTTCCTCCCAAGGAACCCGAAGTGGTCGACAACGCTATCGTAGAAGTACCTGCCACCTATCCCGGTGGTGAAGCCGCCCTCATTGCTTTTGTAAACAAGAACGTGGTTTATCCCGCCATTGCACAGGAGCAGGAACTTCAGGGTGTCGTAGTTCTCCGATTCAAGGTTGACGTAGACGGTTCGGTCAGCGCAGTGAAGGTTGAGAAGTCGCTCTCTCGCGAGTGCGACCAGGCCGCAGCCGATGTGGTGCGCAAGCTCCACCGCTTCGTGCCTGCCAAGCAGCAGGGTCACCCCGTGCCCGTTTGGTTCCGTCTTCCCGTACGTTTCCGCATTCAGTAATAGCACACAAGCTAATCCCAACCCATCCCGGGCAGCCAGCACAACACTGGCTGCCCGCTTTTTTATGACATACATGGAGCCTTACTGACTCAATCAGAGTGAGAAGCAAACGCAGGACAAAACCCATCAAGCGAAAAAACGCAACCGAACAACGGCTGACACCCATCTGACCGTCTGACACCCGTCTGAGACCCGATATGCACAACATAAAATTTTACACAGCAATATGCCGCTGAGCAGTATTTATTTATAATTTTGCCGACAAAGCCTGCTATGGCACAACACTATCCATGAGCCACAGGCCACACATACCCAACGAAGACATGAAAACGAAACACATTCTACAGGCCATGCTGGCCATCAGCAGCCTGATGCTGTGCTCCTGCGGCAACTCGTCGAACAGCGGCTCCAACTGGCTGCAAGACGATGACGTGAAGTTTGCCGCCGACGAGACCCTCCAACCCATCATGCAGGACCTCTCAGACACCTTCGGCATGGCCTATCCCGAAGCAAACATTAAACCGCTGTTCGTCAGCGAAGATTCCGCCCTCCGCCTGTTAGTCAGCGACAGCCTGCGCTGCTGCATCTCCACCCGGCCGCTCAGCGAGAACGAACGCAAGGTGGTGGAAGGACACCATCTCGGTGTAAACTATTCGCTCATTGCCACCGATGCCATTGCGCTGATTGTCAACAAGGAAAATCCCGACTCCCTGCTCTCGCTCGATGAGGTGAAGGGCATCGTCAGCGGACGCATCACCCGCTGGGAACAACTGAAGCACCACAGCCAGAAAGGCGAAATCAAACTCGTGTTCGACCACTCCGGATCGAGCACCGTGCGCTTCATGAAAGACTCCCTCTGCCAAGGACAGGACCTGAAGGGTAACGTCTATGCCTCGGAAGGCGGCACCAACCTGGCCGTCATTGACATGGTGAAGAGCGACCCGAAGCTGATCGGCGTGGTAGGCACCAACTGGCTGAAAGGCAACAGCCAGGCACCGCTGGCCGACTTCTCGAAACTCGATGTCAAGGTGATGCGCATCAGCCGCACAGCCAACGAGTTCGCCAAATACGTGCGACCCTTCCAATACTACATCGCCACAGCCGACTACCCCCTGCTGCGCAGCGTCTACATCATCCACACCGACCCGCGCAGCAAGAGCTTTGTGCGCAGCTTCTATTATTTTGCCAAAGGCCAGAAGGGACAGACCATCATCTGCAACAACTCCCAGCTGCTGCCCATCGCTCCCGTACAGATCAAGGACGTAAGCGTAAACTGACACCAAGCCCCACCTCCGCACCAGCGCCTCCGGTGCCATGCCAAAGAGCACACTACAGCACGCACGAAAACGCTTTTGGAAGCCGACAGGCCAAAAAATAAGTACACTTTGACAACTTCATTTGATTTATTGCTATATTTGCAAGGTTTTTGACAGGGTGCAGCCCTTTGGCCGCCCACAAACGGCGAAACTGCTATCCACACAGCAAACAACACAACCACAGCAATATGAAAAAGAACATTTTTCGCGCAGCTGCCCTTTCAGCCATGCTCACGCTGGGACTGAGCAGCATGCAAGCCCAAAGAAGCTATGAATGCCCGCCCCTGAACCCTGAATGGCAGGCCATGGCCGAACAAATCGTAACGCTCAACATGGACGACCCCGAAAAGGCCAACAAGGTGTTCATGCAGCTCTCCAAGAAAATCAAGAACAAAAAAGAGGATTTGGTGGCCGTAGGAACGTTCTTCCTCGAACACGACAACTACCCCGCTGCCAGCCAATGTGCCAAAGCAGTGTATGATGCCGACCCCACCTACATCCCCGGCCTGATGTTCTCGGGCGAGGTCTTCATGAAGGCCCAGCGTTGGGGTGATGCCGGACAGAAGTTCGACGAAGTGCTCGCCATCGACCCCACCAACGTGCCCGCCTTGAAGCGCAACGCATTCGTTTACAAGAACGTAAACCCGCACGTGGCTATCGATGCACTGAACAAGATCAAGGAAATCGACCCGTCCTTCACCGATGCCGACCGCAATCTGGGCGACATCTACTACAAGCTCGACAACTACAAGGAAGCCGTAAAGTACTACGGCGCATACTATGACGCCGCGCCGAAAGAGGCCGACAAGTTAGACATCGGCTCGTGCGAAAGCTACCTGCAGGCCCTCTTCTCGATGTCGGCACAGGACGACACCAACCTCGACAAGATGATTGAAGTCGCCTCCGTGCTCAAGCCCATGGCACCCAACGACATCCTGATTCCGCGTATGGACTTCTTCGCCAAGTTCAAGAAGATTGAGCTGTCCATGGACTACGACGGAGCTGTAGCAGCAGCCGAAGAGGCCGCCGGCTACATCAAGAACAAGCAGTTTGCCGACTCGGTATACTTCTACATGGACTACGACTTTGCCGCACAGTTAGCCAAGGAACAGCGCAACTACGCCGAAGCCATCAACTACTTCCAGCTCGCTGTGGCCGACCTCGAAGCCAAGTTCCCCGCACTGACCGAAGACAAGAAGAAGGAGGAGAACGTCAACAAGCGTGGCTCCTACTACTACGAAATCTCTAACCTCTACGTGCGCAACAAGCAGGCTGAAGAAGGCATCGCCGTGTTCCAGAAGTATCTCGAACTGCTGGGCGACAAGGCCGACGTGTCCGACCGCTACCTGCTGGGCACTAAGTACCTGGCCGCCTACCAGCAGCAGGACAATACGCCCGAAAAGAAGGCTGAGTTCTTCGCCAAGGCTGACGAGGCATTCAAGGCTGTCATCGAGTCGGGAAGCGAAAACCGCCTGCCCATCGTACTGGCCTACCAGCAGCTGGCCCGCCTGAACAACACTGACTCGCAGACCCCCATGGACATCGTGCGCGACTACTACCAGAAGGTAATCGAAGAGAGCAGTGCCCCCGAGGTGGAAGCCAAGGCCAAGAGTGCCCGCTTCGAGGCTTGCCGTTATCTCTTCTTCTACTACGTAGCCATCGACACGCCGAGCAAGGCTGACGCCACGAAGTATGCTGAAATCGCCAAGGGCATCAACCCCGACGATCCCTTCGTGCAGGCTGCCTTCGAACACATTGCTACCATGTAACATGCACACACCTTCCTTTCCCCTCCCCCACTGAAACACCGGGGGAGGGGCGAAGGTTTGAAATGACACCCTATTAATTTATTCACCAAATCTAATTCTCTATGAAACTGAACAAGTTATTTGCCTTGGCCTGTGCCTGTGCCTTCGCCCTCACGCTGGGCACGCAGACAGCCCAAGCACAGTCTCTGTCTCCCTCCACCAAGTGGCACTGGGACAAGGGAACCATTGTGGTTGACACCCCCACCCGCCCCGCCGGACAGCAGGATGTCATCAACCTCACCGCTCCCAAGATTCAGAACGTGCGCGTGGCCTTCGTGGGCCTCGGTATGCGCGGACCCGGTGCAGTAAACCGCTTCTGCCACATTCCCGGCGTACAGATTGTAGCCCTCTGCGACTATGAAGCTGCCCGTGCCGAAGCCTGCCAGGGCTATCTGAAGAAGGTCGGCCTGCCCCCCGCAGCCATCTACTCGGGCGAAAACGGCTATGTAGAACTCTGCAAGCGCAACGACATCGACCTCGTATACGTTGCCACCGACTGGGACCACCACTTCCCCGTAGCCAAGTGCGCCCTCGAAAACGGCAAGC
>CAMBOH010000099.1 GCA_945869305.1 uncultured bacterium | reverse complement strand
TTGAGCGATATTTTTTTGATGTATAGATACTAGCATCGCGGATACGCTTACCAGCATCCACGCTCCTTTCGTCCCCTCCTGATTCATGATACACAAGACCGGGCTTTGGCGAAACAACCCGTCGGGTTGTCACGCCTGGCCCAGCCTCCGTTTTGTCTGGGCCTGCCTTTGTGAATAGACCGTTTTGCCTGACCTCGGCCTTATCGTGGCTGAAGGGTTGGCTGAAGGGTCTGAAGGGTTTGAAACACAAACCCTTCAGCCAGTTTCCCTTTGAGTATCAGCAAGAATAAAGGTTCGGCTGAAGGGTTGAAGGATTTTTACGGCTTTAAAAATGCGTATATAAAGGGGCATATAATCCATCATCGGAACTTATTCGGAATTGAATCTGACCATCCGTTTGACTCCATTTGAGTTCCGGCGATGTTCAAAACGATGGCCATGGGAGCTTCAAGCGTTCAAGACACTGCAAGCCACTCCTATATATATAAAGGACTACGCCCGGCATTTCCAATAGATTGTACGAGCGAGCGCAATGCCCAGCTCGCTCCAAGCTATGCCGAACGTAGTCCTTCTCATCCAATAATTGTGGACTGGGAGTACAGGCTGACAGCCTGCCTGAATGAATGTTATCTCGAACGCAGCCAATCTTGTTTAAGGGGTGTTCCACAAATCAGGCTTTACAGGACACCCCTTAAAACTATTGCCGGTTAGTCGCGCAGCGGATTCCACCCCTGTGCCTTGAGGTCGAACTCTGCCCCGTCGCGGGTGACGAGCTTCTGGCCCTCTTCGGGCGGTGTCATATAGCCTATCACCTTCACTCCTTCGACCTGCTCTATACGGGAGTTGCAAGCGAGCGGAACGGTGAACAGCAGCTCGTAGTCCTCGCCGCCGTTCAGCGCTGCGGTATAGACATTGAAGTTGAACTCCTCGGCCGTCACCGCTGTCTGGTAGTCGACCGGTATGCGCTCCTCATAGAGGCGGCATCCCGTGTGGCTCTGCTTGCAGAGGTGCATGACCTCCGACGAGAGTCCGTCGCTGATGTCCATCATGGATGTGGGACGCAAGCCTGCTTCGCGCAAGCGGCCGATGATGTCGCGGCGGGCCTCGGGCTTGAGCAACCGTTCTATGAGATATTCGCGGCCGGCAAAATCAGGCTGCACGGCCGTTTCGGGTGTTGCGTGCTGACTCTCGAAGATACGCTTCTCACGTTCCATGAGCTGCAGGCCCATATAGGCTGCACCCAAGTTTCCGCTGACACAGAGCAGGTCGGTAGCCTGTGCTCCTGAGCGATACACGATGTCGGCTTCTTCGGCTTCGCCCACACACGTAAGGCTCAATGCCAAGCCGGTCAACGAGGAGGTGGTGTCGCCGCCTACCAAGTCGACTCCATATCGTTCGCATGCCAGACGCAAGCCGCTGTAGAGCTGGTCGAGATGTTCGATCTTGAACCGGCGGCCTACCGCCACACTCACCAACAGCTGGCGCGGCGTGCCGTTCATGGCATATACATCGGAGAAGTTCACCACGGCTGCCTTGTAGCCCAGATGCTTCAAGGGCGTATAGGTGAGGTCGAAGTGTATGCCCTCCATGAGCATATCGGTAGTGATGAGCACGCGCCGCGTGTCGGCACTGTCGGTGCTGTAACGCAACACGGCGCAATCATCGCCCACACCGCGCAACGACGATTCGTTGTGCAGCGAAAGTCCCTCGGTGAGACGGTCAATCAGGCCGAACTCGCCCAATGTGGCTATTTCTGTCATGTCACTGTCCCTCCCGTCTTAGAAATAGAAGCCCAATCCGAAGCGGAACCCGACGGAACTGTTGTTGGAAAAGTCGTGGAGCGACATCTTGTAATAGACAGAGGGTTCGAGGGTGATGTAGCGGTTGATGAAGAACACGTAGCCCACTTCGATGGGGACGCTGAAATCGTTGTTCTTGGGTGTGAAGTGTGAGTATTCGACACCCAGTCCGCCGTAGAAACCGTTCTGTTCGATGTAGTAGCGTGCGCCCGCCCCTATGGTGAAGTCGTCGATTTCGCGTGTGTGGTCGTAGCCCAACGTTGCACGCAGCATCAGGCAGTCGGCTGCAAAGTAGCCGGCACTGGCATCTAAGCCGAAACGGAACTTTTCGGAGCCGCTGTAGGAACAGCCAATGCCCGAAACGGAAGTGCTCACATACTTTTTGCCTTGTTCAAACTGGGCACGGGCCGACACAGCACCGACCAGCAGGCAGACAATAAGGAATAACTTTTTCATTTCCACAGTTGCTTATATATTACTTGGTGCGGGCAAAATTACGACATTTCGCGGATAATACGCGGCAAATGGCATTCTAAAAGAGAATTGGCGTTCTCAAAAAATGAAAGCTTACGTTCGAGCAAAAAGGTTTGGCTTTCAAACTGGACACGGACACCACAATTCGCGCAGCTCAGGGGGAAGTCCCTCCATACACTCCAAGCGTTCGGCCAGCTTCAACGCCACATGCCCCATGGTACGGCGCAAGTTCATCTCCACACAAGGCAACAATGCCGCTCCTTCCGGGGTACGGCACACCAGCAGGTCAACTCCCAGACAGCCACTGTAGGCGCTGCCTAACAGGTCCTCCAGGGCATCGGTGAGTGCTTCTACCACAGAGCCGAGCCACACTCCGTGACCGGGCATGGCACGGGTGATGCGGTCTACAATCACGTGTTGCGGAGCCACCACATTGCCGCCCCATGCTCCTGAACGCCCTGTCTCGAATAGCGAAGCACCCAGATAGCGCACGCCACGAGCCGGCTGGCAGACGAACTCCAGCCCAAAGTCCAGAATGCCCTGCTGCACGGGTTCCAGCTCGACCGCTCCCTGCTGACACAACAGACGGGCTACCCGCCCGCTGTCGGATGCCGTAGGCTGGGCACCGACACGGAACACGCCCCGGCCACTGCACGACCACAGGCTCTTGACCACTGCCCCGCCCCACTGCTGCAAGATGGCTTCAAACTCGGAAACGCTGTGCACCAATACCGACTCGCCCACCAAAGGCAGCGAAGCCAAACGCGCATCGTCCAGCATCCGCCTGAGCAGCCACGGGGTCGACTCCCGGCTGCTCAGACGGCTGATGTGGCTGAGGGAGGCATCGTCGGGCAGGAGTGAAACAGGCGCACCTGCCTTCAGCAACTGCTGCCGGAGCAGCAGGTCCCAGCCCCAGCAGTCAATGCGCTGCACCTGAGTCTGCCAAAAACGCGGGGTGAGCTGACGGGTGCGTACAAACTGTACACCGCTACACCATGGGGCGGCATCTGGCTGTTCTGCCCCATCGGGCAGCCACACCCATGCCGGTCCGTCGTGCCACAGGGCAGGCAGGGCAGCCCAACGCAAGGCCAGACGGCGCGCCACGGTGGAGGGATAATAATAGGGGTAGCCCGCCGCCAAGGCCTCGTCGTGCGAAGGATTGAACACCAGAAGCGGAAGGGGCGATGTCATGGGGAATAACGGAATGGGGGTAAACTGTCATTCAGACGAAGAGCATGGCTCATGGGGCCATGCTCTTCGTCTGGGTTTAAAATTCGTCGTTGGCATAAAGGTAATCGAAGGTACATTGCTTCCAGTCGAGAATTTCACCGTCGTTGAAGAAGCGCTTCAGCTCGACAGCTGCGGTCTCGGGCGAATCGGAAGCGTGCACGATGTTCTCCTGGAAACTCATGCAATAGGAGCCTCGGATAGTGCCGGGGGCGGCATTGCGTCCGTTGGTCGGGCCTGCCAGCGCACGCACAGCGGCGATGGCATCGACACCCGCCAGACACATGGCGATGACGGGGGCCGTCATCATGGAGTCCTTCACTCGTTGGAAAAAAGGCTTTTCGCTGAGATGGGCGTAATGTTCGCTCAACAACTCGTCGGTGAGCTGCATCATCTTCATGCCGCAAATGTGCAGTCCTTTCTTTTCAAAGATGCTGATGATTTCACCCACCAGCGCGCGCTGCAGAGTACAAGGCTTCAGCAGCACCAAGGTCTTCTCAATAGCCATAGATTTAAAGTATGATGAATTGGGGTTGAAACTTTTACCCCGCAAATATAGTACAAGAGAAGGGAAGAGCAAAAAAAATGGGGAAAACAATAGAAAAAAAACAAAATGCACTACCTTTGCAGGCCGAATAAAGACAAAACAGAGACACCCTTTAGCGTATGATCAAAATCACTTTCCCGGACGGCAACGTGCGCGAGTACGAAAACGGCGTAACGGGCCTCCAGATAGCCGAAAGCATTTCGGCACGGCTGGCACAGGACGTGCTGGCCTGTGGCGTAAACGGCGAAACCGTCGAACTGAACCGCCCCATCAACGAAGATGCAACCATCAACCTCTACAAGTGGGACGACGAACAGGGCAAACATGCCTTCTGGCACACCTCGGCCCACCTCATGGCTGAGGCCATGCAGGAACTTTGGCCCGGCACGCAGTTTGGCATAGGCCCCGCCATCGAAAACGGCTTCTACTATGACGTGATGCCACCCGAAGGCATCTCCATCAGCGAAAGCGACTTCCCGAAAATCGAAAAGAAGATGCAGGAACTCGTGCAGCGCAAGGAAGCCCTCGTGCGCCGCGACATCTCAAAGGCCGATGCCCTGCAGTTCTTCGGAGAGCACGGACAGACCTATAAGAATGAGCTGATCGCTGAACTCGAAGACGGACACATCACCACCTACACGCAGGGTGCCTACACCGACCTGTGTCGCGGCCCGCACCTCATGACCACAGCTCCCATCAAGGCGGTCAAGGTGATGGCCGTAAGCTCCGCCTACTGGCGCGGCGATGAGAAGCGGCCGCAGATGACCCGCGTCTACGGCATCTCCTTCCCCAAGAAGAAAATGCTCGATGAGTACCTGCAACTGCTCGAAGAGGCCAAACGGCGCGACCACCGCAAGATTGGCAAGGAGATGGAACTCTTCATGTTCTCCGAACTTGTCGGCAAGGGACTGCCCATGTGGCTGCCCAAAGGCACGGCACTGCGCCTCCGCCTCGAGGACTTCCTCAAGAAAATCCAGAAGCGCTACGGCTACCAGCAGGTAATGACTCCCCACATCGGGTCAAAGAACCTCTACGTCACTTCCGGCCACTACGCCAAATACGGCAAAGACTCGTTCCAGCCCATCCACACCCCCGAAGAAGGCGAGGAGTACATGCTCAAGCCCATGAACTGCCCCCACCACTGCGCCATCTTCGCATGGAAGCCGCGTTCCTACAAGGACCTGCCCCTGCGCATTGCCGAGTTCGGTACGGTCTACCGCTACGAA
>CAMBOH010000098.1 GCA_945869305.1 uncultured bacterium | reverse complement strand
GGATTTCAGGAATGACACTTCCTTTTGGTGTTCCGCTTCCTTGTCCGACAATTCCCTGCGGTGCTTGGCTTGCAGTTCCATAAGCTGCCGTCACAAACGCCTCACGGTCGGATATGCGCTGGTAGTGCTTGATGATTTGCGCCTTGATGTTGTCAAGCGCAAGGTTCGTTTCCCTTGCCTCTAAACTCTTGCCTTGGCACGGTTGCCCTTTGCGTCCCAAAGCTCCTTTGCGATGCTCCGTTTGCAACTGAACTGCGCCATCGTTCCGTTGATTGTAACCCGTCCCATGATGGGGACAGTTCCATTCTTCTCCTTGCTGCCGTTCGCATAGAACAGCACGCGAAATGTGCTCCTTGTCATACTCGTTCTTTCTTGGTTGCAAAACTATAAATCAACGAGTTAAACCTTGACAAGCAAACCTACGCAGAGCGGTGCAAACGGAACGGTGACTGTTAAATCTGCATTTCTGACGGGTAACGATTAGGAAACCGTTCTCTTTCTCCAATCCGCTTTGAAACGCTATTCAGCCCTCTATCCAACTTCCGCGATTTTCTCATAACTACTTAATTCACAGATTACATTGCGTTAATCTTCCAATTTTTGGAGGTTTTTCCATGGATTTCGCGTATATTTGCCGCACCCGACCCCTAACACAGAAAACAATGGACTACGCAAACAACCTTCGCGGCACATTTATACGTGCCCTGCTTCCGCTCTATCGAAACGAAACGGTGCGTCCCGCGCACAGCGATGCCCGCAAGTTGGCCGACTTTCTGGAAAGTGCCATTGAAACCCACCCCGAGCTGTCGTGTGACGAATTTGGCCTGAACCGCATAGCCCTGGCCCTCCAAGCCCTGCAGTTGGCGGCCAGCGAGATAGGCCTGCGAGGCAAGGTGCTCCAAGCCTTTCTGCTGCGAACGGTGGTGACATCGGCCGAGCAGCTCGTCACGGTCGAGCGATTCTTTGATGTCGAGACAGCCCGTGTCTTGCAGGGCTTTCTGAAAGTGTCGGCCATAGAGGTGAAGACAGAAGCTATGCACACCGACAACTTCCGCAACCTGTTGGTTGCGCAAGCCAGCGACATGCGCATCGTGCTGATGCTCATTGCCGACTGTGTCTGCCGGATGCGTTGCATCAAGGACACCGAGAATGTGGAAGCACAGCGACGGGTGTCGACCGAGGCTGCCTGCCTGTATGCCCCTCTGGCCCACAAGCTCGGACTCTACAAGCTGAAGAGCGAACTGGAGGACCTGAGCCTGAAATATCTGGAACATGACGCTTACTACCTGATTAAGGATAGCCTGAACGCCACAAAGCAGATGCGCGATGCCTACATCGAACGCTTCACGGCCCCCATACGCCAGATGCTTGATGCCGAAGGGCTGCGCTACCACCTGAAAGGACGCACCAAGAGCATTCACTCCATATGGCAGAAGATGAAGAAGCAGCAGTGCGGATTCAACGGAGTGTACGACCTGTTTGCCATCCGCATCATTCTCGACGCGCCGCCACAGAAGGAGAAGGAACAGTGCTGGAAGGTCTTTTCGCTCATCACCAACCGTTACGAAAGCAACCTGAAACGACTGCGCGACTGGCTGACTGTGCCCAAGAGCAACGGTTACGAAAGCCTGCATATCACCGTGAAAGGCCCCGAAGAAAAGTGGGTAGAGGTGCAGATCCGAACCGAGCGCATGGACGAGATAGCCGAACACGGCCTTGCCGCCCACTGGCGGTATAAGGGTGTGAAGAGCAGTTCGGGCGGCGTGGACGGCTGGTTGGCCAACATACGCTCGGCACTCGAGACGGGCAACGAGTCGCTGCTCTCAGAAAGTCTGGCTGCCGACAGCAAGGAACAGGAAGTCTACGTGTTCTCACCCAAGGGGGACTTGTACCGCCTGCCGCCCCACTCCACCGTGCTCGACTTTGCCTATACCATCCACAGCGCGGTGGGAAACCGCTGTGTGGGCGGACGGATTGACGGCAAGAACTATTCCATACGCCAGGAGCTGGAGAGCGGACAGACGGTTGAGATACTGACCCAGAACAACCAGACACCCAAGGCGGAGTGGCTCAACATCGTGCGGTCCAACCATGCCAAGGCGAAAATACGTGCTGCTGTGCGTGAACTCGCGGCCAGCGACAGCGCATTGGGCAAGGAGATGCTGGAGCGCAAGATGAAGAACCGCAAGGTCGAATGGGACGAAAGCCTGATGAACCAGCTCATCAAGAAACTTGGTTTCAGGGAGAGCCTGGACTTCTTCAAGGCCATCGGCGAGAACCGTCTGGAAATCAACCACGTGCTCGACACCTACGCCGAACTGGGCAAGCGCGAAGCCGGCCAGGCTGAACGCACGGCCACGCGCAAGGCCGAGGAGTTCAGTATGGACAGCGAAGTGGGCACAAGAGCCAAGGGTGAGGAAGACGAGTTGGTGATCGGGCGTGACCTGAAGGGCATAGACTTCCAGCTGGCACGCTGCTGCAACCCCGTGTATGGCGACGATGTGTTCGGATTTGTCACGGTGAGCGGCGGCATCAAGATTCACCGCACCAGTTGCCCCAATGCCTCCGCGCTGCGCGAACGCTTTGGCTATCGCATTGTCAAGGCTCGCTGGGCAGGCAAGGGACAAGGCTCCTACCCGATTACACTACACGTGGTGGGTAACGATGACTTGGGAATCGTGAACAACATCACCTCCATCATATCGAAGGAGGAGCATATCATGCTTCGCAGCATCAACATTGACTCACACGACGGCCTGTTCTCAGGCATTCTCACGGTGATGGTCGACGACACGCAGCGGCTCACGGCCCTGATCAAGAAACTTCGTGGCGTGAAGGGCGTGAAGGCTGTCAGCCGAAGCTGAACGGTCGGGCAGGCGCACCTTCTCTCAGGACGGCCCTTTGGAATGAAAGGCTTTAATTGATTCTGTCAAATGCCCGTGTTCCTACTCCTTATATATATATATGTACAGGCCCGTGTGTGGAGGCTTCTCGTGCACGGACTGCCATGGCTGCTGTGTGTGTGCGCCGGCTCGACGCACTGCAAGGCGGCTGTCCGGGCAGCTGTGCCCGCAGCAGTCGCTAAGCCCTGCGGTGTCGCTGGTCGGCCAGCTCCTTCTTTGCCCATAGGAGCGGGCGATGCCGGCTGTGACACGTTGCTGCTGAAGGTGTATGCCTTAGGCCGGCAGCTGCTGGCCGAGCAGCGGGGCTTTGCGGCCGACGTGTATCTGCGCCACCGTATGCAGACACGCCGCAAGGGGCAGGTCGTACGCTACATTCCAGGCATGGTGCGGCTGGAACACGGCACCAATGACTACATTACCGAAGCCCACCTGTATGCGCGCTACCGCAAGGGCGGACAGGTGGATTGTCGCATGGTGGCCTTCACCACTACCCATCCTTATTTGCGGCCCAAGCGTTTTCTGGAAGAAAGCCGCTTCAACTACCAACCCTATGGCACCCGCCTCTTTGCAGGCGGGGCACTCAATCCCTTGCACCCCCGCAACCGCAATTACTACCGCTTCGCCTTTCTCTATCATACCCAAACGGGCGAAAGGCGGACTGTCAGGTTGGCGTTCACGCCACGTTGGAAGACCGACATGCTGGTAAGCGGCCATGCCGACATTGACCCGACCAGCGGAAGTGTGCTGGCCTGTCAGTTTACGCTCACCTACCAGATGCAACACATCACCGTCAATCTGCGGCAAGGCACAGAGGGCATGGCGCAACATCTGCCCCAAAGCGTGCGGGTAGTGTCGTCCTTCAGCCTGCTGGGCAACCGGGTGAACGAGGTGGCTGAGATGCGCATGCAGTACCATTTTGATGTCGATTCCCTACAGGCACACACGAATGCGCCCAAGCACGACCTGACCGCCCAATGCGTAGTGCGCATAGACACCACACAGACGCTGTACGGCAACATGGCCTACTTCGATTCTGTCCGCCCCATGCCCTTACGGGCAGAAGAGCAGCTGCTTTATGCCGAATCTTCCGACAGGCCGCCACATGCCGCTCTCACGCCAGCCGACACGGTATGTGGCAAGGCAGACCCTGCCAGCCGGCAGCCATCGGCCGAACAGTCCACGCCGAAGTCCGACTTCTACCAGCTGACCAAGAGCGACGGTTGGCAGGAATCGATCCTGGCCTCCCGCACCCTGCAGTGGGGTACGCGCCACCGCATCCGCCTGAAGCTGCCTCCCCTTGTGTCGCCTTCGATGGTGGAATGGAGCGGAAACAAGGGACTGACCGTGAAGACGCGGCTCAGTCTGACGCTCCGCTCGTCGAACCATCCGGAACCCGACTTCACCTTCAAGCCTCGCATTGCGTATAGCTTCAGGCAGAAGCAGATTTATTGGGAACTGCCTTTCAAACTGTATTGCTGGCACCGCAAGAATGGCAGCTTCTCGCTGCAGTCGGGAGGCGGTTCGCACATCTACAACTATCGGCAGGCCAAGCGGCTCACCGACCTGCTGCAAGGAGTTGAAAAATACGATTCGTTGCTGAACATCATCAGGCGTTTCGGCTTCCATGACTACCGCGACGCCTACACCAAGGCCGACTTCAGCATGTCACCCATTCCCGGGCTTCAGCTGACCGTGGGCGCACGTCACCATCTGCGCTCCCTCATCCGCTACACCGAACAGGCAGCCGAGGCACAAATGCCCCGCAGCTTGTCGACCCTTTCGCCCAGCGTGCAGCTGGCCTATACCCCGGCTCTTTACTACTATCGCGACCAGACTGGGCGTCAGGTGCCCCTCTACTCCCATTGGCCTACCCTGCTGTTCTCCTACGAGCGTGGCTACGCCATGGGACGGGGACAGACACACTACGAGCGAATCGAACTGGACATTCGCCACCGCATCGACCTCTATGCCATGCGCACCCTCTACCTGCGGGCTGGTTGTGGAGCTTTCACGCAGCGTGGACGCGACTGCTTCCTGGACTACGACTACTTCCGGTTTACCTACATCCCAGAGGGATGGACCGATGAGCTGACGGGTGAGTTCCAGCTCCTTTCGAGCCGTTGGTATAACGAGTCAAGGCAGTATCTGCGTTTCACGGGTACCTATCAGAGTCCGCTGCTACTGTTTGGCCGTTTGGGACTGTTCTCACGACAGGTGCAGACCGAGCGCATCTATCTGAACCTGCTCACCGTGCGCCAACTGCCCTTCTACGCCGAACTGGGCTACGGCGTCAGCACCCATCTGATGAACCTGGGCACATTCCTTTCGGTAGCTCCCGACCACAGTCTGGGCTTCGGCTGCCGGGTGGTGCTGCGCCTGTTTGATGATTGAAGAGGCCGTTTGTAGGAGGTATAAGGAATTCAAGTTTCGCAAGTGTTCACTTGTAGCTGACAAGCGTTTAAGGAGCGGGCT
>CAMBOH010000097.1 GCA_945869305.1 uncultured bacterium | reverse complement strand
CAGGGCGCACTTTATCGCCTCATTCTACCCAGGGCGTTGCCCTGGGCTATGCGCTTGTTGCCCCTTCGGGGCGTACCACGAATGCTTGCACCCTCTAAACACCGCGAACGCTTGCACCCCTTAAGCACCGCGAACGCTTGTGTACCCTAAGCGCCGCGAACGCTTGCGCCTGTTCCCTGAATGAACCAGCGACAACCGAATAATAACAAGAAACCCATCTCCAACAACAACTCATCCATATGGCAAACCGCAAACAGCTCAAGAAGAGCATCAAGAAAATTACCGGCGAACTCTTTGCCGACTGCGTCGCCCTCAGCATGTGCCAGCAGGCCGACCCCGAAAAGCTCGACGAACTCATGGCCGAAGTGCTCGTGCTCCATAACGAATTTGTGGCACGCATCAGCCACACCGAACCGGGTTCGGAACGCGCTTTCTACAAGCAGCTGAAACAGGAGTTCACCGAAAAGGTCAACGACCTTTCAAACCGCATCATCCAAGCGTGACGCTCCGCGCCACACATGACCTGCGCGCCGAAGGGAGTCGGTAGTTCGTAGGGGAAAAACAGCCCTGCCTGAGTCATCGGGCTTCGCCACACATTCCCCCACGAACTTCCGGTTTCCCTTTTGCGCGCTTTTCACTCATCTCTCTCCTGTTACCGCATGTTCAAGAAACTCTGCCACTACCTGCTTTTCACCCGCATGGGCTGGAAGGAGGATGTCGACCAGCCGCGCCCCGCCAAGTGCATCATCTGCGTGGCACCCCACACCAGCAACTGGGATTTCGTCATAGGCAAAGCCTACTACACCGCCTTGGGCCTCCAGTCGAATTTTCTGATGAAGAAGGAATGGTTCTTCTGGCCCTTAGGTCCGCTGTTCCGCCGCATGGGCGGCATACCCGTCGAACGCAGCCGGCACACCAGCATGACCGACCAGCTGGCTGACTGGGCCATGCGTTCCGACCGCTTCTCGCTGGCCGTCACCCCCGAAGGCACACGCTCACGGGTTACGCAGTGGAAACGGGGCTTCTACTACATCGCCCTCAAGGCCAAGCTCCCCATCCTGCTCTATGCCATCGACTTCCCCACCAAAACCATCTGCTGCAAACGCACGCTGCTGCCTTCGGGCAACG
This sequence comes from uncultured bacterium, assembly GCA_945869305.1. GTDB lineage: Bacteria > Bacteroidota > Bacteroidia > Bacteroidales > Bacteroidaceae > Alloprevotella. The sequence goes on along the minus strand of CAMBOH010000097.1, from coordinate 4,268 downwards.
TGGAGGAGGACATGCGCATCATCATGCAATACTACAAAAACTATCAGGGCAAGCATCCCGAAAAATTTGCCGTCGAGCAAATCTGACTCCGGCCAAGCTGCCCACCAGGCTCATGACTTACAAACAAGAAACCATCAAGCCCTACGGCGAAGCCGGAAGTAAGCACGAACAGGTGGAGCGCATGTTCAACAGCATCGCCCACTCCTACGACCTGCTCAACCACACCCTTTCACTGGGCATCGACAAGCATTGGCGCAAGGCGGCCATCAATGCCCTGCGTCCCCACGCCCCCAAGCGCATACTCGACGTGGCCACCGGAACGGGCGACTTTGCCCTGTTGGCTGCCCGGGAGCTGCATCCCGATGAGCTGCTCGGCGTCGACCTGTCGGAGGGGATGATGCAGGTGGGCCGCCGCAAGGTAGAGAAAGCCCGGCTCGGCCACGTCATCCGTTTCCAGCGCGAAGACTGCCTGGACCTCTCGTTTCCTGCCGACAGCTTCGATGCGGTCACAGTGGCCTACGGCATCCGCAACTTTGAGAATCTCGACCAGGGACTGCGCGAAATGTGCCGCGTGTTGCGGCCCGGCGGAAAGCTCGTGGTGATTGAGCTGACCTCGCCCGTACGCTTCCCCATGAAGCAACTTTTCTGGGCCTACTCCCACCTGCTCATGCCTGCGCTGGGCAAGGTCATTTCGCGCGATGCGCAGGCCTATTCCTATCTGCCAGCCACCATGGAGGCATTTCCGCAGGGCGAAGTGATGCAGGGCATCCTGCAGAAGGCCGGCTTCTGTGCCGTCACCTTCAAGCGTTTCACCGGCGGACTCAGTACGCTCTATCTGGCTGAGAAACCAGCTGCGGCAACGAAAGCATAGAGAAAGGGCAAAAGCGTTGGCTGACAAGCGTAAAGATAAAATGCATTTTCCCCTTCATTAAATTTGCTGTTGTTTAGCGAGCGGGGCGTGCCTTGAACGCTCCCGGTGACAGAACCATCCCCTCCCAAACCTTCGAGCACTTCCCTCACCAACACCCCAACAAGACAATGAATAAAACGGACTTACGAATCGTATATATGGGCACGCCCGACTTTGCCGTCGCCCCCCTGCGCAAGCTGGTAGAAGGCGGCTACAACGTGGTAGGCGTCATCACCATGCCCGACAAGCCAATCGGCCGCCACCAGACGGAACTCTCGGCCTCGCCCGTCAAGCAATACGCCCTGTCACAAGGGCTGCACCTGCTGCAACCCGCCAAGCTCAAGGACCCCGACTTCCTCGAAGAGCTGCGCAGCCTGAAGGCGGACCTGCAGATTGTCGTAGCCTTCCGCATGCTCCCCGAAGTGGTATGGGCCATGCCTCCGCAGGGCACCTTCAACCTCCACGCGGCCCTGCTGCCCCAATACCGGGGTGCCGCTCCCATCAACTGGGCCATCATCAACGGCGACACCGAAACGGGCATCACCACCTTCTTCCTGGACCACCAGATTGACACGGGGCGCGTCATCCAGCGTGTCGCCGTGCCCATCCTCGACACCGACAATGCCTCCGACGTTCACGACAAGCTCATGCTGCTGGGCAGCGACTTGGTGGTCGAAACGGTCGACCACATCCTGAACGGAACGGTCACCTCCATTCCGCAGAGCGAACTGCAGACCGACGAGCCGCTGCGGCCTGCACCCAAAATATTCAAGGACACCTGTCGCATCGACTGGAGTCTGGGCGTGAAGCGGGTCTACGACTTTGTGCGCGGACTCTCGCCCTACCCTGCCGCCTGGACCGAATGGACGGCGGGCGGCAAGCAGACGGTGATGAAGATCTACCAGACGGCCAAGGAGTTTGCCGCTGTCAGCGAACCGGTGGGCACGGTGCTCACCGACGGACGCACCTACCTGAAGGTGGCTCTGGCCGATGGGTATCTGCACATCGAGTCGCTGCAGCTGGCCGGCAAGAAGCGCATGGCCGTGGCCAACTTCCTGCGCGGCCTGCAAGCCGGCACCGAGCTGCACGTGAACTGACCATCCGCTGATGTTCTCCTCTCCCATGAAACGAACCAAGCGAAAACTCCGGTGGTGGCATGTGACGGCCCTGGCTGTCCTGCTGCTCGCCGTGGGTGGGGCGTCACTGTGGTGTCATACAGCCCCCTACCGCAGCAAGCTGTGGCTGCACCGGTGCAACTCACTCGAAAAGCTCTACGAGCAGGAAGCGCGCTTTCGGAATGTCGAAGTCGACGTGGTGGTACGCCCCGACGGTATGCTCGACGTGACGCACGATGCCGACACCACCTTCCACCTCGACCTCGAACCCTACTTCAGCGAACTCTCGCGGCGCGGTTCGCGGCTATGGATGGACGTGAAGAACCTCGATGCCCGCACCGCTCCCCTGCTCCACACCCGCCTGCGGCAGCTCTGTGCGCGCTACGGTGTCAGCCACTCGCAGCTCATTCTCGAAAGCCGTAACCTCTCGCAGCTGGCTGCCTTCACGGCCCTCGGCTACTACACCTCCTACTACGTCAGCTTTGCCAAGCCTTCGCAGCTCAGTCCGGCCGACATAGACCGTTGCCTGCAACAGCTGCGCACCATTGCGCGCAGCAGGCAGGTGTGCGCCCTGTCCTTCCCCGGCTGGTGGTACGGTGAGATTCACCGCCATCTCCACGAGCCCATCGACCTGCTCACCTGGAAGCACCGCACCACCGAGGCCGAGCTGCGACTATGGCCGGCCAACCTCCCCCTGCTGAAAGACCCGCAGGTCAAGGTCATCCTCATCAAGTCGAAAGGCCGGTTCCACCGGTAAATCTTTTCTTCTCTACCCATTACACGATAGCGTTCAAGGCTCACCGCCCTGAACGCTTGTCATGTGAGTGCCCTGTACATACTGTGCGAATTGGCAACTGGGAGGGCGGGCATCCTGCCCGCTGTAGACAGCCAACCCGAAGCGACGGCGCACTGGGAGGGCCGGCATCCTGCTCGCCTGTTTATTATATTGTGGCGGGCAGGATGCCCGCCCTCCCAGCCACCTGCTCTTCGGGCCGGCAGGCCAAGTTCATGCTCATCAAGTCGAAAAGCGTGTTTCTCCGATATGTCCTTCTGCTCCACCTATAAAAAGACAAGCGTTCTAAGCACGGGCTGAACGCTTGTCATGTGATTGTCTGTGCATATTATGTGGGGTGGCAACCGGGAGGGCGGGCAAAGACCCGCCGTTAACAAGCCCTCCCAGTGCACCTTCGCGACAGACCGGAAAAATACAGGCGGCAAAGCTTCGCCCCCGCCCATCAACGAGCAACCGCCGGCTTACCTGTCACAGGCTGCCGGCGGATTCATTTTTGGGTTATTTGGGTGTATGTTGCTTCAATTTCCTCTTTGATAGGTGATTTCGTAGAAACAGGGATAGACATTGGCCGAAGCATTGGCCTGCCCCTGCGAACTGGGCACGATGAGGCGCACCTTGGCCAGACGTGCATCGGGTCCGTCAAGCGCACGGGCCAGATTGATATAGGTGAGCGGAATGAGCCAACCCGCCGGCACTGCCGGAGAGTTGTAGGTCTGGTACATCACGCCCAGGTCGCGCACGAAGGAAGCGGAGAAAGACCCGTAGGAGTTGGTGCACTGCATGACATCGTAGTTCAGCTCGTAGTAAGAGGGGATGTTGGAACTCTGGATGGAGTCCATGGCGATGTTGTACTCCGTATGGCGCGTGATAATCTGCTTCGTTTCGCCTTCGGCGAGCTTGCTGCCAGTGCCCTTCTCGACAATCTGCATGTAGACGCCTTTCTGCTCAAACTTGACATACTCGTTCTGCGACACGTCGGTGGTGCTATCGTTGCGGTGGAACTCTGCCTCGGTGATGACCTTGATGTTGCCCGGTATGTTGAGCAGGTATTCACCCGAATCGCTGTCCTTGACCTGTGCACCCGACTCCAGGAAGGCTTCGATTTGCCTGTTTTCGCGCTTACGCAGGTCGGCATATGTTTCATCGTCGTCGCACGATGCCAAACAGGCTGCCGCACAGACGGCCAGCAGCAAAGGGGTGAACCAGAATAGGTGTTTCATTCGTTTGCTATTTGTTGATGTATGGGAAAGCACGGGCAAAGGTACACAATTTAGCTTAGAGCCGCCTGCTAAAGTCGAAAGTTTATTGTCAGAAAGTTACCTTGAGACTCAGGTTATGAGGTTATGAGGTTATCCTTTAGGTTATGAGGGATAAGGTTATGAGGTTATGAGGAACAAGGTTATGAGGGATAAGGTTATGAGGGATAAGGTTATGAGGGATAAGGTTATGA
>CAMBOH010000096.1 GCA_945869305.1 uncultured bacterium | reverse complement strand
GGGCGATGCCCTGGGCTATGTGCTCGTTGCCCCTTCGGGGCGTGCCTTGAACGCAGGCGCTTATTCTCTGATTCATCTTGCGAAACGTGAGTAAGGAACAATACTCCGGTGGCCGGGAGTGCAGGCATCTGTCCATCTGTAGTCAACCCAACGACAAGCGAGAGTGCACTGGGAGCGCAGGCAAGGGCTCGCGTAGTAAACAAATGCAGGCGGGATGCCTGCTCTCACAGTGAATTGAATACTTGGAAAATGCCCATTATCTCCGTTTAATCCGCAGATTTTTCATCTGTCCGCAGATGTGGGACAGATATAAGACAGACCAGTCTGAGACTCCGTAGAATCTGCCCTATACTCCGCCGAGCATAGCCCATCTAATCCAACGATAGTGCAAGTATTGTTGGCAAAGCAGGCTTCTATCTGAAACAAAACGCAAAAGTTTCAGTCATTTGCTTTGGATTTCAACCGAAAGCAGTATCTTTGCATCCGAATTTTAGCTCTTTTTATGAAAACTGAACTTAATACTCCCGACTTTATATTTGAAACAAGTTGGGAAGTGTGCAACAAGGTGGGCGGCATCTACACCGTGCTCTCATCGCGCGCAAAGACTTTAAAGGAAAACTATGGCGACCAACTGGTTTTCATTGGTCCCGATTTGAAAAAGGCCGACGCCAATGTCGACTTTCGCGAGGAGGCCCGTTTGTTGCCTTCATGGAAAAAGGCCGCAGCACAGCTGGGTGTAAGCTGTCGGATAGGCCGTTGGATGGTGCCGGGCGAACCGGTGGCCGTGTTGGTTGACTTCCAACCTTTCTTCGAACAGAAAAACGAAATCTATGCCCGTGCCTGGGAACTGTTTCAGGTCGATTCAATCCGTGCTTATGGAGACTACGACGAGGCCTCGATGTTCTCGTATGCGGCAGCCCGCTTTGTGCAGGCCGTGGCGGAGCATTGTCTGAAGCCTGCCGACAAGGTCATCTATCAGGCCCATGAGTGGATGTCGGGCTTAGGTATGCTCTTCCTGAAGCACAACCTGCCCCGCGTGGCAACCATCTTTACCACCCATGCCACCAGCATCGGCCGCTCCATAGCCGGCAACAACAAGGAACTTTACGCCTACTTTGAAGGCTATAACGGCGACCAGATGGCTGCCGAACTCCATATGGAAGCCAAACACAGCATCGAAAAGCAGAGTGCCCTCCGTGCCGACTGCTTCACCACGGTGAGCAGCTTCACGGACCGCGAATGCAAGCAGCTGCTCGACAAGCCTGCCGACGTGGTGCTGCCCAACGGCTTTGAAAATGACTTTGTACCCAAAGGCGGACAATTCTCGGCCATTCGCCGCAAGGCCCGCCGCAAGATTCTGGACGTGGCCGGCGCCCTTACCGGCTGCAATCTGCCCGATACGACGCTGATTGTGTCAACCAGCGGACGCAATGACTACCGCTGCAAGGGTTTCGACGTCTTTCTCGAAGCCATGGCCCAGCTGCGTGCACAGCTCGCATCCGAACAGGGACAAAACACCGAGGTGCTGGCTCTGATTGAAGTGCCTTGCTGGCTGAAAGGCCCGCGTGCCGACCTGCAGCAGGCATTGGAGCAAGCCGGCAAGCCGGAACAGAGGCGTGCGGCACTGCCCAACCCCATCATCACCCACGACCTCTGGAACCTGAATGACGACCGCATCGTACGCCAAATCTGGGATCTCGGTTTCCGCAACGAACAGCACGACCGCGTGAAGGTCCTGCTCGTGCCCTGCTACCTGGAAGGCAACGACGGCATCTTCGACCTCCCCTACTACCATCTGCTGGCTGCCAACGACCTGGCGCTCTATCCTTCCTACTACGAGCCTTGGGGTTACACACCGCTCGAAAGCTGTGCGTTCCACACTCCCTGTGTGACCACCGACCTGAGCGGATTCGGACAGTGGGTAAACCAGGAGTTGAAACATGTCGGCGAACTGGCCGACGGCGTAAAGGTGATACACCGCGATGACAGCAACTTCTTTGAGGTGGCAGCCGAGATGTGTCGCACAGTGCGTCTCATGCTGTTGCTCGACTCCAAACAGCGCGCAACCCTGCGCCTCAACGTGTCGCGGCTGGCCGACAAGGCTCAGTGGAAACACTTCATCAGCCATTACTACAGGGCTTACGACTTCGCCCTGCGGGCTGCACAGCAGTAGCATGCACAGCCAAGCCACTCCTTATTTATATATAGAACATAAACCAAAATGATAATCGGCGCGGAACTGCGCCAACAAACAACCAACCAATGAACATTAAAATCAGCAATGCGAACCAGCCCTCCTGGCGTGTGGTAACAGTAAAAAGCCACATCCCTGAGGCCCTGAAGAAGTTGGACGAACTGGCACATAACCTCTGGTGGTCATGGAACACCGAGGCACGCGACCTCTTTGCCAGTCTCGACGAAGACCTGTGGCGCAAGGTAGGACGCAACCCTATCGAAATGCTGCGCAGCATCGACTACGACCGCCTGAAGATGCTTTCGAAGGACGGCGAGATCATCGCCCGCATGGACAAGGTGTACAACGACTTCCGCAAGTACATGGACGAGAAGCCCAATGCCAAGCGCGCTTCGGTGGCCTACTTCTGCATGGAGTACGGTCTGAGCCACGTGTTGAAGATCTATTCGGGCGGTCTGGGCATCCTGGCCGGCGACTACCTGAAGGAGGCTTCTGACAGCAACGTCGACATGGTCGCCGTAGGCTTCCTCTATCGTTATGGCTATTTCACCCAGACCCTTTCGATGGACGGACAGCAGATTGCCAACTACGAGCCCCAGGACTTCGACAACCTGCCCATCGAACGTGTGTTGGATGCCGAAGGCAACCAGATTATCGTCGATGTGCCCTACCCCAACTTCACGGTCCACGCTTCGCTGTGGCGCGCCAACGTAGGCCGCATCGCCCTCTACCTGCTGGACACCGACAACGAGATGAACTCCGAGTTTGACCGTCGCATCACCCACTCACTCTACGGCGGCGACTGGGAAAACCGCATCAAGCAGGAATACCTGCTGGGTATCGGTGGTATGCTGGCTCTGAAGAAGCTCGGCATCGAGAAGGAAATATACCACTGCAACGAAGGCCATGCCGCACTCTGCAACGTGCAGCGTCTGGCCGACTACGTGGAGAGCGGACTCTCGTTCGACGAAGCCCTCGAACTGGTGCGCGCCTCTTCGCTCTACACCGTCCACACGCCCGTGCCCGCAGGCCATGACTACTTCGACGAAGGCCTGTTCAACAAGTACATGAACCAGTTCCCCGCCCGTCTTGGTATCAGCTGGGACGACTTCATGGGTCTGGGACGCACCAACCCCGACGACAAGGGCGAGAAGTTCTGCATGTCCACCTTCCTCTGCAAGACCTGCCAGGAGGTGAACGGCGTGAGCTGGCTTCACGGTCGCGTGAGCCAGCAGATGTTCAAGGGCATCTGGCCCGGCTACATGCCTTCGGCCGAACGTCTCAACCATGCTGAGCGCACCCACGACGAGTGGTTCGACATCTACAATCCTCATCCCGAAGAGAGTCACGTGGGCTATGTGACCAACGGTGTGCACCTTCCCACCTGGTGTGCCAGAGAGTGGCAGGCTGTCTATGCCAAGTATCTCGGCAAGGAATACCTGCACGACCAGAGCAACGAAGCCGTTTGGGAGAAGATCAAACAGGTGCCCGATGAGGTAATCTGGAACACCCGTGTCAAGCTCAAGAACAAGCTCATCGACTACATCCGCGCCCGTTTCCGCGAAAACTGGCTGCGCAACCAGGGTGACCCCTCACTCGTTGTGAGCCTGCTCGACAAGATCAACCCCAACGCGCTGCTCATTGGCTTTGCCCGTCGCTTTGCCACCTACAAGCGTGCCCACCTGCTCTTCTCCGACCTCGACCGTCTGTCCAAGATTGTCAACAACCCCGACTACCCCGTGCAGTTCCTCTTTGCCGGCAAGGCCCACCCCGCTGACGGTGCCGGTCAGGGCCTGATCAAGAAGATCTACGACATCTCCCAGCGTCCTGAGTTCATGGGCAAGATCCTCTTCCTCGACAACTACGACATGCAGCTGGCTCGCCGTCTGGTTTCGGGTGTCGACATCTGGATGAACACGCCGACCCGTCCGCTCGAGGCTTCCGGTACATCTGGCGAAAAGGCACTGATGAACGGTGTTGTCAACCTCAGCGTGCTCGACGGCTGGTGGTACGAAGGCTATCGCGAAGGTGCCGGCTGGGCACTCACCGACCGCCGCACCTACCAGAACCAGGAACATCAGGACAAGCTCGACGCATCGACCATCTACTCGATGCTCGAACAGGAAATCATTCCGCTCTACTACGCCCGCAACCGCAAGGGATATTCCGAGAACTGGGTACGCACGGTCAAGAACTCCATTGCCCACATTGCCCCCAACTACACCATGAAGCGCCAGCTCGATGACTACTACGAACGCTTCTACAACCCCGAAGCAGCCCGCTTCAAGCTGCTCTCAGCCAAGGGCGGACAGCTGGCCAAGGACATCGCCTCCTGGAAGGAGAGCGTGGCCCAGCGTTGGGACAACATCCGCGTCGTAAGCTCACAGCGCAGCGAGAACCTGCTGAACGGCTCGCTCGAGAGCGGCCGCGAGTTTACCGTGCGCCACATCATCGACGAGCAGGGACTGGAAGATGCCATCGGTGTTGACCTGGTAGTCATCAGCGGTTCTGAAGGCAACGAGAGCGTTCACGAAGTAATGCCCATGAACGTTGTGGGCCACGAAGGCAACCTCTACACCTTCGAGCTCACTTCGAGCATCGACCTCGCCGGTTCCTACAAGATTGCCTACCGCATGTACCCCAAGAACAGCAACCTGCCTAACCGTCAGGACTTCTGCTACGTTCGCTGGTTCAACTGATAGGCCGACTGCACAAACCGACCGTGTCGCTTCAGTCTCCTGAAGGCAACACGGGAAATAAGATACCGGGGGCAGACATCCACAAGATGCCTGCCCCCGGTCTATTCGTCCGGATGGCACTCCGCCGAAACAGCAAGCTATAGTTCTGACCCCAAGTTTGACACCCTAAAATCTTTTTTGTTGCTGTCCGCTAAAACTCAAAATAGGAACAATCTCGTGCCCGAAGCCCTATTTCACAGGACTTCAGGCTTATTTTTCAAAAAGTAAGCCCCCTCTAATCAAACAGGCGTGGTTCATGAAATGTGTACCGAACAGAGCTTTGTTTCCTCCAGCAACTCTAATCAAACAGGCTTGGTTCAGGAAATGTGACCTTTGTTCATGCTGTTATTTTGCAATTACAAAGGTAACTACAAGGGCTGAATACAAGCGAGGTACTCAGCCCTATTTTTGGTGCTCAAAAAGTTTTACCGGACAGCAATAGTATACAAAAGTACTCACCGTGTGGGACAGCGGGATGAGTACTTGAACAGGGTGGCATAGCAGTGTGAACGAAAGGCGGGATGTTCCTCGATGGAGCATTCTTTCTGTGTGTCCTGAGATACTTCGCAAAGTATCTAAACATACTTTGCCATTTATCTTTAGATACTTTGCCGTTTATCTTTAGATATGTCCGTTTATCCTTAGACATGTGTCTTTTCCTGATTTCACTAGACACTTTTTCTCTTCATTAGCTGAAACACTAGACAGTGTTGTAAAAGCCATACGGAAACACTAGACAGTGTTGTAAAAGCCATACGGAAACACTAGACAGTGTCGTTAA
>CAMBOH010000095.1 GCA_945869305.1 uncultured bacterium | reverse complement strand
CCCCTCGGGGCGTGCCTTGGACGCATGCGCTTATTCTCTGATTCAACTTGCGAAAGGTGAGTAATGTTATAACCTCATAACCTTATCCCTCATTCCCTCAACAACAGCCTCATAACCTTATCCCTCATACCCTCAACAATAGCCTCATAACCTTATTCGGCCTAATCGACCTCTTTGTTGGGATAACAGAATACCAGGGCTGTGAGGGTGATGAGCAGGCAGAAGGCCGGCGACAGCGTGGTGTGCAGGCCGTAGTAGATGACGGTGTTGGCAAACACAGCTGTGGCGATGATTGCGATGCGTGCGATGTTCCAGCCGGCGAGCTGCGGCGTGTCGGGTTTCATGTGCCGTTTGACACGGTTCAGTGTGAGCAGGCGCAGGGCTGCAGGTACGCAACAGAGTGTGAGCACCACACAGAGCATCTGCAGCGCATATTCGGTAGAGGGGTCGGCGGGCAGGTAGGCGGTGGGCAGCACGTTGGCTTCGGACAGCAGGCATATGATGCCGCAGGCCAGCCATACCAGGAAGTAAAAGGCGCGAGCCAGACAGAACAGACGGTTTGTATTCATTTCCTTATATTATATACTAACTATAATAGGGCCAATGCCCGGATTGAGCTTTGTGCCCTTTACCAGAAGACGGTTTCTTCCCTGCGGCACCCTTTTGTCACTTCAGCGGCGTGCGGCCTACCAGGGAACGTCCCAGCGTCACTTCGTCGGTGTACTCCAGGTCGTCGCCCACGCTCACGCCGCGTGCCAGCACGGAGATGCGCACATCAGTGTGGGCGAGTCTGCGGGAAATGAAGAAGTTGGTCGTGTCGCCCTCGATAGTGGGGTTCAGGGCCAGGATGACTTCCTTCACGCCGCCTTGCTCCACGCGCTGGAACAGCGAATCGAGCGTCAGGTCGTTGGGGCCGATGCCGTCCATGGGCGAGATGACGCCGCCCAACACGTGGTAGAGGCCGTGGAACTGCGCCGTGTGTTCGATGCTCATCACGCTGTGGATGTTCTCGACCACACAGATTACTGAACGGTCGCGGTTGGGGCTGGCGCAAATGTGGCATTCGTCGGTGTCAGACAGGTTGTGGCACACCTTGCAGTACTTAACCTGTGTGCGAAGGTCGCTCAGGCTTTGGCAGAAATCGATCACTGAGTCGGTGTCCTGCTTCAACAGGTAGAGCGCGAACCGAAGGGCGGTTTTGCGTCCCACGCCCGGAAGCCGGGTTAGTTCCTGCACCGCCCTTTCCAGCAGTTTAGAGGTGTATGGTTCGTTCATGAGAGCACGCTATTTCTGATTTCAGCTCAAATTTGTGCGCAAAGTTAGTGCAAAAGCCTTAACTTTGCTTCGCCTATTGGAAAATATAGCGACAATTTTTCATCAAAACGACAGCCAGTCATGCAAATCAAGAGTGCCGAATTTCTAATCAGCAACAGCCGGGCGGCCGATTGCCCGCAGACGGGTCTGCCCGAATACGCCTTTATCGGGCGCAGCAATGTGGGCAAGAGCAGCCTGGTCAACATGCTCACCTCGCGCAAGGCTCTGGCCAACACATCGTCCACTCCGGGCAAGACGATGCTCATTAACCATTTCCTCATCAATGGCCAATGGTATCTGGTCGACCTGCCCGGTTACGGCTATGCCAAGCGCAGCAAGCGTGAGCAGGAGAAACTCCAAAGGCTCATTGAGGGCTACGTGCTGGAGCGCGAGCAGCTCACCTGTCTCTTTGTGCTGGTTGACTCACGCCTCTCGCCCCAGAAGATAGACGTGAGCTTTATCCGCTTCTTGGGTGAGAACGGGGTGCCCTTCGCCATCATATTTACGAAGGCCGACAAGAACAAGCCTACCCAGCTGGCTCGCAACGTGCAGGAGTTCCTCCAGGTACTGGCCGAGGAGTGGGAGGAGTTGCCGCCCCACTTCGTCACCAGCAGCACCACGACCCGGGGGCGCGACGAACTGCTCGGCTATATCCAGCAGATTAACGATCAGATGAAAGAGAGTAAAGGTTGACGAGCCGCCGTTGAAGAGGGCGATGACCCCAAGTCTTCTGGCCTGTCCCAATGTGCCTGATGACGGCTGGGGGGCGGACTTCAGTACACCATCGCCGCCCACACAGTCCAAAAGTGCTCACTGGCATCTTCGGCCTCCTGTCTGAATCTTTCTGGCTTATTCCTCTAACCCAAGTCTCCTCCCATGCCTCTGTCAAGCCACCACATGCACCTCGTCAAATGGGTGTTGGCACTCGCTGCGGCCGTCATTCCCATTGGTTCCCTGCTCTATTCCCATTGGCTCACCCGTCAGTTGCTCGACGAGGAGGTCAGCAAGATGGAGGTGTGGGCCGAGGCCATGCGTGCCTTCACGGCTGCCGACGAGCACACCGACCTTAACCTCGTGCTCAAGGTCATGGGAGGCAACCACACTATTCCTGTGGTCGTCACTGACCAGCACGGACTGGTCATTGCCTCGCGCAACCTTCCCGAAGTGCCCTCCGGCCCTGATTCGGCACAGGTCATGCAGCAGGTTGTCGGCGAAATGAAGGCTGAAGGCAAGTGCATGAAGATTGACATTTCGCCCGCTGGTGTCTCTCACACCTCTCCCGAGTACATCTACCTCTACTACACGGAGTCGGTCATGCTCCGGCGTCTCACGCTCTACCCCTACGCCCAGCTGGCTCTGGTCGGCGTGCTCGTGTTGGCTGCCATTGTCGCCCTGCTCGCCTCGAAGCGGGCTGAACAGAACAGGGTGTGGGTCGGTCTCTCACGCGAAACTGCCCACCAGCTCGGCACTCCCATTTCTGCCCTCATGGCCTGGAGCGAGGTGCTGCGCGAAACCTATCCCGAAGATACCTTGCTGCCTGAAATGGACAAGGACGTGAAGCGGCTGCAGCTCATTGCCGAACGATTCTCGAAGATTGGCTCCACCCCCGAACTGGAGGTGACTGACCTGCGCGGCCTCCTGCAGGGGGTGACCGACTACATGCGCAAGCGCACTTCCCACAAGGTCTGCATCAACCTGTCCCTCCCCGAACATCCGCTGCCGGCCCGCGTCTGCCCCTCCCTGTTGGAGTGGGTCATCGAGAACCTCTGCAAGAATGCCGTCGACGCCATGGAGGCACGCGGCACCATCACTATCAGGGCCGTGTCGCATGTGCGCGGAGGCAGCATCCTCGTGAGCGACACCGGCAAGGGCATACCCTCCCGCAAGTTCAAGGCTGTCTTCAAACCCGGCTATACCACCAAACGGCGCGGATGGGGACTCGGACTCTCGCTTGCCAAACGCATCGTGGAGGATTACCACCACGGCCATATCTATGTCAAAGAAAGCACTTTGGGGCAGGGAACAACCTTCGAAATAGATTTTTTCTGAAAATAATTTTGTCCGTAACAGATAAAATTTTAATTTGCGCCCCGATTTGGTGGAGGACTACGCCCAGTCTGACTGCTTCGACCTCCCATCAGATTCCTCTTTCCACGAAATTCCATCAACCTTAAAATGTCTTTCCATGAAAGTCTACAATTCCCACGAAATCAAAAACATTGCCCTTCTTGGCAACGATGGCTCAGGCAAGACCACACTGACCGAAGCCTTGCTCTTCGAGTGTGGTCAGATCAAACGTCGCGGTCGCATCACAGCCAAGAACACTGTGTCCGACTATTTCCCTGTTGAACAGGACTATGGATACTCCGTCTTCTCTACCGTATTCCACACGGAGTGGGCCGGAAAGAAACTGAACATCATCGACTGCCCGGGTTCGGATGACTTTGTCGGCGCAGCACTCACCGCGCTCAATGTTACTGACACGGCTCTGCTGCTTATCAATGGCAACTTCGGCCCCGAAGTGGGTACACAGAACCACTTCCGCTATACCGAGAAGCTGGCCAAGCCCGTCATCTTCCTTGTCAACCAGCTCGACAGCGAAAACACGGACTACGAACTCGTGCTCGAAAACCTTCAGGGCATCTATGGCAGCAAGGTCGTGCCTGTGCAATACCCGGTCAAGACGGGTCCCGACTTCCATGAGCTCATCGATGTCATTCTCATGAAGAAGCTCACCTGGGGGCCGGACGGCGGTGAACCTGTGCTTGAGGACATTCCCGAAGCTGAACGCGAAAAGGCCGAGGCCATGCACCGCGCACTCGTTGAGGCTGCCGCCGAAAACGATGAAGGTCTCATGGAGAAGTTCTTCGAGACGGAGCAGCTCACCGAGGACGAAATGCGCGAGGGTATCCGCAAGGGTATGGTCACCCGCAGCATATTCCCCGTATTCTGCGTTTGTGCCTCGAAGAACATGGGTGTAGGCCGACTCATGGAATTCCTCGGCAACGTTGTGCCCTTCGTTGACGAGATGCCTGCTGTCCACAATACCCGTGGTGAGGAAGTGCCCCTCAACCCCGAAGCTCCCACCTCTATCTATTTCTTCAAGACTGGTGTTGAGCCCCACATCGGCGAGGTTCAGTACTTCAAGGTGATGAGCGGTGTCGTGCGCGAAGGTGACGACCTCACCAACTCCGACCGCGGCTCGAAGGAACGTATGGCCCAGATCTTCGTCTGCTCGGGTGCCAACCGCGAGAAGGTGGAGCAGCTCTCGGCTGGTGACATCGGCTGTACCGTCAAGCTCAAGGACGTACGCACCGGCAATACGCTCAACGGCAAGGGTAGCGAACACCGCTTCAACTTCATCAAATATCCCAACCCCAAGTTCACCCGTGCCATCCGCGCTGTCAACGAGGCTGACACTGAAAAGATGATGGCTGCCCTCAACCGCATGCGTCAGGAGGACCCCACCTGGCAGGTAGAGCAGAGCAAGGAGCTGCGCCAGATTCTCGTACACGGTCAGGGAGACTTCCACCTCCGTACGCTCAAGTGGCGTCTGGAGAACATCGACAAGATTGCCGTTGAGTTCTACGAACAGCGCATCCCTTACCGCGAAACCATCACCAAGATGGCCCGTGCCGACTATCGCCACAAGAAGCAGAGCGGTGGTGCCGGACAGTTTGGCGAGGTGCACCTCATCGTTGAGCCTTACAGCGACGGCATGCCCGATCCTACGGTCTACAAGGTGGGCAATCAGGAAGTGCGCGTGGCCATTAAGGGCAAGGAAGAGGTTACTCTCGAATGGGGCGGCAAGCTCGTGTTCATCAACTCCGTAGTGGGCGGTGCCATCGATGCCCGCTTCATGCCCGCCATCCTCAAGGGCGTGATGAGCCGCATGGAGCAGGGTCCTCTCACCGGCAGCTATGCCCGCGATGTGCGCGTAGTCGTATACGACGGCAAGATGCACCCCGTTGACTCCAATGAACTCTCCTTCATGCTCGCCGGACGCAACGCCTTCAGCCAGGCCTTCAAGGAGGCTGGTCCGAAGATTCTGGAGCCTATCTACGATGTCGAGGTCTTCGTTCCGGCCGACAAGATGGGTGACGTGATGAGTGACCTGCAGGGTCGTCGCGGCTTGATTGTCGGCATGAGCAGCGAGAACGGCTACGAAAAACTCCAGGCCAAGGTGCCCCAGAGCGAGCTCTCGTCCTACTCCACGACGCTCAGTTCTCTCACCGGAGGCCGTGCCTCGTTCATCATGAAGTTTGCCAGCTACGAGCTTGTACCCGGCGACCTTCAGGCCAAGCTCATTGAGGCACACGAAAAGGAATTGGCTGAGGAGAAGTAAACTCCTCCTGCCTCGCGGCACACCTATTATATATTATAGCTGTCCGCTAAAAACACGAAATGACATAACATC
The DNA here is from genome assembly GCA_945869305.1 of uncultured bacterium. Classification (GTDB taxonomy): domain Bacteria; phylum Bacteroidota; class Bacteroidia; order Bacteroidales; family Bacteroidaceae; genus Alloprevotella. The sequence continues at coordinate 95 of CAMBOH010000095.1, read as the reverse complement.
CAGCCCGAAGCCCTGTCATATAGGTCTTCGGGCTTTCTTGGGTTCGCCCGACATGGGCATAATCTAATGGGTGAAAGTCCCGAGCGCGCCCCGAT
>CAMBOH010000094.1 GCA_945869305.1 uncultured bacterium | reverse complement strand
GGTTATGAGGGATAAGGTTATGAGGGATAAGGTTATGAGGGATAAGGTTATGAGGGATAAGGTTATGAGGTTATAATGTTACGTTTTGAGCGGTGGTTTTTACAGCTTGACCAACAGTAACATTATAACCTCATAACCTTATAAACTCATAACCTAAAGGATGCGACATCCTCACGCATCAGCCGGCTCAGGGGTAATGAGCTTGTAGCCCTTGCCGTGGATGTTGATGATTTCGACCGTATCGTCAGCCTTGAGGTGCTTGCGCAGCTTGGTGATATACACGTCCATCGACCTTGCGTTGAAGTAATTGTCGTCAATCCATATGGTTTTCAGTGCAAAATCACGCTGGAGTATTTCATTGGCATGGGCGCAGAGAAGGCTGAGCAGCTCGCTCTCCTTCGTAGTGAGCTTGGTCTGCGAGTCGCCGCGTGCCAGAATCTGCTTCTGCGTGTCGAAGGTGAAGGAGCCGATCTTGTAGTGCGTGCGGTTGCGGTTCTTCTTGCCCCGCACACGGCGCAGGATGGCTTCGATGCGGAAGGTGAGCTCCTCCATCGAGAAGGGCTTGGTGAGGTAGTCGTCCGCACCGATGCGGAAGCCTTCGAGAATGTCCTCCTTCAGGGTCTTGGCAGTCAGGAACACGATGGGCGTGTCCTCGTTGATCTGACGGATGTCGCGTGCCAGGCTGAAGCCGTCCTTCTTGGGCATCATGACATCGAGCACACACAGGTCGTACTTGTTCTGGGTGAACGAACGGTAGCCGGCCTCACCGTCGGGGCAGAGTTCCGTGTCGTAACCCTTGGCCTGCAGATATTCGCGGAGCAGCATACCGAGGTTTTCGTCGTCTTCGCAAAGCAGGATTCTCATTTTTTCTTCAGGAGCAATCATAGCAGTAAGTATTATAGGTTTGTAATTTGTTTCGGTTCTTTCCGGCAGACAGCCTGCCCCCCTTTATGGGGCAATCAGTGGAAGGGAGATAACGAAGCGCGTGCCCTTGCCCCACTCGCTTTCGGCGTGAATGGTGCCGTCGAGCGCCTTGATGACATTGTGCACATAGGCCAGACCGAGGCCGAAACCCTTCACGTCGTGGCGGTTGCCGGTATGCACGCGGTAGAACTTGTCGAAAATTTTCTTCAAGTCGTCGCGCCGTATGCCGATACCGTTGTCGGCCACGACGAGCAGCAGCTTGCCCTGTTCGTTGCGCGTGGTGACACTGAGGCGGAGGTCCCGGTCGGGCGACTTGTACTTCACCGCATTGTCGAGCAGGTTGAACAGCACGTTGGTGAAGTGCATCTCGTCGACAAAGACCAGGGCGTTCGGCGCGTCGAGGTGGGCATCGATGGAACCGCCCGCAGCCTCCACCTTGAGCCGGAACGTATTGACCGTGTCCTGCGCCACCAGGTTGGCATCGAGTTCCTTGCGCTTGAAGGTAGCCGCCTTGCGGTCGAACATGGACATTTGCAGCACCTTCTCCACCTGGAAGCGCAGCCGCTTGGTCTCATCGATGATGATGCCCGATATGTGGTTGAACATCGCCTCGCTCTTCGTCACCGTGGGGTCATGGAGCATCTGCGCGGCCAGCGAGATGGTCGAGATCGGCGTCTTGAACTCATGGGTCATGTTGTTGATGAAGTCGTTCTTGATTTCCGTGAGCCGCTTCTGCCGGAAGATGGTGTAGATGGTGAAGATGAAGGTGACGAGCAGAATCAGGGTAAAGATGATGGCAGGGATGATGAAGCGCACGCTGGCAAAGATGTAGCGGTGCAGGTCCGGAAAGTGGATGTAGAGCAGTCCCATCTGGGCTGAAGGCCCGTTGCGGAACAATACCTGCCGGTAAGTGTATTTGTTGCCGTCGGGCACGAAGTCAGCACAGCGGTACACCTCGCGGCCGTCCGACGTGGTCACATAGAAGTGGTAGTCGAGGTTGATGCCCCCAGCCTGCAGTTCGGAGCGCAGGTTCGCATCGAGTGTCTGGAAGTCGATGCGCTCTGCCAGGGGCTTCTCGCTGGCCTCGTCGAGAATGGAGCAGACCACCTCGCCCAGCAGCTCACGCTGGTAGAGATAGCGGTTGCGCACGGAGTCGCGCAGCAGGCTGTCGGCGGGCTGCTGGTTCAGATTGTCCCAGAAGAGGCCCTTCGACACCTTGACCGGAATACTGTTGTGCCGGTTGCTGCGTGCAGCACGTCCGCTCGTGGTGTGCGCGGCCCTCTCCGCAGCCGAATCGGCCGGAGCGGTGCGAAACGCCGCCTCAAGACCCTGCTTCGTCTCGTTGAGCTCAAGGTTGCGCGCCGTCTGGTAGAGGCAGCGCGAGACGGACTCGTCGAACTGCTCCTTGCGCATGTGGAGTACTTCCTCGAAGTACTTGGCCTGCAGGAAAAGCAAAGCCAGGAACGAAACGCCCATGACAGCGGCAATAAACCAAATAGTTGACTTCTTCATGTGGACAAAGGTAGGAGACCCTCCTTTATTGGCTAAAATTCGGCCGCTTTTTTAGAAACGAAAACAACAGAATTAACGCGGGCCGACACTTTTAGTTGTTGTTTTGACAAGTAAGGAGGACGCACAAGTCTCTTTTGAGGGGTAAGGGATGTTCTGTAATTATGCAAGTTTCGCAACTATTCACCTGTGGTCAACAAGTGAATACTTGCGAAACCTGAATGAATATAAGAGATGCACCCCCCGGGCCGACATGGCCGCACGGCGGGCCTCCACCGCCACACCTCAGGTCACTCCCTTCCCCACAGGAGCCCCAGAAGTCCGACTTACTGTCCCTGTGCCGCTTCACACGGTTCGGGAAACACCCAACGCATATGGTAGGAAGAGACAGCCAGCCCCATGACACTCAGCCGGACATCTCCGGCCTCCAAGAGCGCATGGGCGCAGGCGCGCAACGTGCTTCCTGTGGTAATCACGTCGTCCACCAGCAACACATGTTTGCCACATACAGCCTCCGGTCTGGCCAGGCGGAAAATGTCCGCCACATTCTGCCGCCGCTCCTCCGCTGTCAGTCGCGTCTGGGTGCGGTTGTCCACGCAGCGCACCACTACGCCCTCTTGCACAGGTAGCCCCGTGACTTGTCGGATACCTTGGGCTATCCGCTCACTCTGGTTATAGCCGCGGCGGCCGAGCCTCCTGCGGGAAAGGGGAACGGGTACGATCAGATCGATACCCTCGAAGAATCCTTCGTCCCGTACGTCCAGGGCCATCAGCCGGCCGTAATAGACAGCTACCTGGGGGTGAGACCAGTACTTGAAATGATAGAATATCTGGCAATAAGGAGACAGCCGGTCAAATTTCAGGAAGGCGTTGGCACGCTGCGTGGCGATGCGTTCGTCCCATAGGATGCGCTCCACCACATTGCTGCGCCGCCCCTTGAAGCGGGTGAGTGGCAGGTTCAGCAGGCAGCGGACGCAGGTGCAGGTTTCGGCATAGCGCAACCGGCTGCCGCACACCACACAGTAGCGCGGAAAGCAAATGTCGAATAGTCGTTTCAGCCATTGCCTCATGATGGTCTCTTCTTTACGGCCTGACGGATGGAACGGTGAATAGTCGAAGGATACAGATAATGCGGGCCTCCCTTCCCCGGGCCCGGCGTGAAGCGGGAAAGGACATGCCTTTCGCCGTATGCACGTACACACACGTCCAAGGCACGGTGGTGTCCGGCTACATCCGCCTGAATTTCATGCTGCCCGTCACCCGGACCAGCTTTGTGCCTACGGCCTTGCGTATGGCGTTTCCTCCCACGGCTTGGTAGGTGAAGACGCTGTCGCTGACCTGACGGAAGTCGACAGACTGTGTGTCGGAGCCGATGTCGTTGGCGAACCGCAGGCGGGCGACCGCTCCCTCGACCTTGCGCGCAGTAATCATCCACGTACCGTAGATGCCGCCCTGCATGTAGCCGTGCATCGGACCGAGAAATTCGGACCCGGGCACGGTGAGGGTGGCCTCATAGAGGTTCAGGTAGAGGTGTACGCCTGTTTCGCTGCAATAGTAATGGCCCTCGAAGGGGCGCTGCCCGTCTGCGCCACCGACGGTCTGGGCCGACAGGACGGGGGCTGCAAGGAGGGCCAGGATGGCTATCAGTTTCTTCATGGTGTACTCGTATAGGGGGTGGTACATCGGGAGGGAAGGCGGCTGTCGGCGTTCTCCGGAGACGCTCGGAGCTACTCCTCGTCTGCTTCTGGGCCTTCGCGCAGGATGGCGGTGGTGGCCCCCAGCGTGATGATGTCGCCGTCGTGAACTTCCACGCGGTCGCGGTCGGCGAGAATCTCATTCTGCAGGAAGGTGCCGGTGTTGGAAGGACCGTCGCGCAGGATGAAGCGGGCTGAACCGTCGGGACGGGGCTTGACCTGAATCACGCAATGGGTGGTGTCGATACTGGGGTCGACGGTCTTGATGGGAGCATTGGCCTTGGTGCCCTTTACCAAGCGGCCCACGACGTTCTCGCCGGCTACCAGGGGAATGTACTGCTTGAAGTGGAAGGCGTTTTCGAGCACGACCAGGTGGCCGTATACGGCAGGCGTGTCGGCATCTTCGCGGTTGGCGGCTGTGGTCTTGTCGGGAATGCGCAGGCGGAACTTCTTGCTGCAGGCGGGGCAGCCGAACACCAACACGCAACCGGGCTCGTACTGCGTTTCATCGAACTGGATGGCTTCGTCACACTTGGGACAACGTATGCGCTTCATGTTTTTGGTCTTCCTTAATTCCGCAACACTATTATAAATATAACTTTTTAAGTACCTGAGCAACAAAAAGTTGCTCAGGATTTTGTTATGTCAGATTTTTCACCTATCTTAGTGTTGCAAATCAAAATATGTATCAAACCCGACAGACATGGCAAAGAAAGCAATAAAATCTGAGAAACTCACTCCTTTTGGAGGAATATTTGCAATGATGGAGCAATTTGACTCCACATTGTCATATGTAATTGACACAACCCTCGGTCTAAGATGCAGGCTGTATGGTTATCAATACAGCGAAATCATCCGTTCTCTCATGAGCATCTACTTCTGTGGCGGCTCATGTATTGAGGATGTCACAACTCATTTGATGCCCCATCTCTCGCTTCATCCGACACTTCGTACCTGCAGCTCTGACACTATCCTCAGAGCGATAGTTGAATAGCTAACTTTTTCCACTATCCGTGTCTCCATAGCTCAGGATGGCATGGCCTGAAACAAGTCACATTGGGAAGGGTCACAGTCGTGTCTCCACCCCGCACTCCCCCGATGACGTTTTCGACGATGTGCCAGGGTTAGAAACTGTCATCTGTCATTTGTCATCGGGGGCGTGACGAAGGATTCCTCTTGCGAGGGGTGGAGTGTGGATCACTCCACCACCTGGAGGAAGATGGGGCGATCCTGGGATTCCGCGGCACGGATCGTGCGCATGAGGCGTTCCATCGCTTATAGCTCCTTGCGGAGAATGATCTGAACGCACATGACTGAATCAGAGCATCAAATCGTGTATGATGCTTTCCGGGAACAGGAGAGACATAGCTTTCTTTTTGATTTTGAAGGAATAGGTATCTCCATGTCCGCTTGGGCGAGACAAGAGCAAGTCCACCGTGATGAGATTTTGTTCAAGCAACATATCGAATTGACCTACGTTTGGATTCTTCGTATGTTCTATTCGTTTGTAGCGGAAATATTCCTTGTTGTCGTGAATGTCATGTTCCAGGAAAAAAGAGCGCATAGGTGCTGTCGCATCAAGAATACTTTTGCCAAGTCCCGTGGGTGTGATCTCTACTTGAGTGAACTTGAGCCCTAGATTGACAAGGAATCTTAGATTCCTCTGCTCGAAGGGGTTGAACGGACGCATATTCACCATGGATCTTCCTCCCTCTATTTGATGTGTTGCAACAAGGTGTTTGCGATCGCACGAGCCATCAATGGCGGCACGGCATTGCCTACTAAGGTGTACTGGGGGATCTCTTTCTGGCGGTTGTTTCCCCCTGTTTGCCGCTTGCCCTGAAAGACAAACGAATCGTCAAAGCTCTGATTCGCCCAGGGAGCGAAATGTGTAGAATTAAGATGGTTTATCATATCCTATACTATACGAACTCAAAGTATCTGTCCGGACTCTTTTCTATAAAAGTTTTCCGAAGTATTGAAAATACATAACTGTAATAATCTACTACTAATCTAAAATAAAGCGATTATAAGCT
>CAMBOH010000093.1 GCA_945869305.1 uncultured bacterium | reverse complement strand
AAAAGAAAACTCCGCAGGATTTTCATTTGCTTGGCCGAACGCAGCCTATCTTATTCAAAGATAGTGCAAGTGAGTGCAAAGCAAAAGAAAACTCCGCAGGATTTTCATTTGCTTGGCCGAACGCAGCCTATCTTATTGAAAGATAGTGCAAGTGAGAGCAAAGATGAAGTTATGACGTTTATTCTTTGCTCACCCGCAGCCACAGCCCGCCACATGGGAAAAAACGAACATTTTGTCTCAAACGCACGCCTGCGGCCTACAATCTCCCTGCCCAAGCAGACAAAACTGCTGAAAAATGCTTAGTTTTGCAGCCGTGCAACCACGCAGACTTACCGCCCACATATTACTTTGCCTCGCCACAGCTGCCCCATTGACAGCACGTGCGCAGCAAGACCCCGCCTTTGCCCACTACTGGCAGATAGAGGCGGGCAGCAACCCTGCGGCCGTGGGCCGGCAGCCCGAACTGAACATCACAGGACTCATCCAGAGCCACGCGGCCGGCTTCGAAGACGGCGGAAGCACGCTCTATGCCGGTGCCGACATGGCCTTCCAGTTGGGCAACACCCGCCACGGCATCGGCGTGCTGTTCCAGAACGACGAGATCGGCCTCTTCTCCCACAAGCAGTTTGCCCTTCAATATGCCTACCACCTCAAGCTGTGGGGAGGCACGCTGAGCATCGGCGCTGAAGCCGACATGCTCAACGAATCGGTGAACGGCTCTAAGGCTGACCTGGGCGACGCCAACGACCCTGCCTTTCCCACAACCGACATTTCGGGTTCGAAGTTCGATGCTTCGGCCGGACTCTTCTATGCCCGTAAGGCGTGGTATGTGGGCATCGGAGCGAAACACCTCACCGCGCCGACCGTACTGCTGGGCGAAACCAACGAGCTGAAAGTTAAATCTCTCTACAATTTAACGGCGGGATACAATATACGCCTTAAAATTCCGTTTACTTCAATAGTCCCCACCACCATGCTGCGCTTCGACGGCAAGGCCTTCAGAGCCGACCTCACGGCGCGGTTGGAGTATGCCCGCGAAAAGAAGCACCTCTACGGCGGTCTGGGCTACAGTCCGCAACACTCCGTCACGGCCTTCGTGGGCGGCATGTTCCACGGCGTAGACCTGAGCTACTCCTATGAGGCCAACACCTCGGGCATGGGGCTCGGAGCAGGCCAACATGAGGTGACGATAGGCTACCGCATGGACCTCAATCTGGGCAAGAAGGGCCGGAACCTGCACCGCAGCGTCAGGTGGCTGTAGGCCATGACCAGAATACTCCGGGCCCGAAAGTCCCCGCCGCATGGGCGGCAAAGCCCACCCTCACACTCGAAACAAACAATCACCAAACCATAAAACTCCCCAAAGACAATGAAATATATTTGCTCAGCCCTGCTGCCCCTGCTGGCCGCCTTCGGCCTGCTCACATCGTGTATGGGCAACGGACGGGCCATGATGAACGGAGGCGAAGTGACAGGCGCACGCGGCACGGCCTTCAACGAACCCGTGCCCTACGGCATGGTCGAGGTGAAACGCGGCTTCCTGAAGACGGGCATCGAAGAGAACGACTCGCTCTGGGGAGCCTCAACGCCCAGCAAGGAAATATCGGTCGACGGCTTCTGGATGGACCAGTCGGAAGTGACCAACGCCATGTACCGGCAATTCGTCGAATGGGTGCGCGACAGCATCATCCGCGAACGGCTCGCCGACCCGCAGTATGGCGGCGACGAAACCTACAAGATCGAAGTTGACCGCTACGGCGAACCCGTCACGCCCCACCTGAACTGGACCAAACCCATACCCTGGCGCAAACCCACCGAAGAACAGGAACGGGCCATCAACAGTGTCTACTACACCCACCCCATCGACGGCACACGGATGCTCGATGCCAAGCAGCTCATCTACCGCTACGAGGTGTTCGACTACGAAAAGGCCGCCCTGCGCAAGTACCGCCTTGACCCCAACGAACGCTCGCTCAACACGGACCGCCCCACTGACCCCAACGAAGTGGTGATGATTTCGAAAGACACGGCCTACGTGAACGACAACGGCGAAATCGTGCGCCAGACCATCGAGCGACCCCTGAGCAGCCTCTACGACTTTCTCAACACCTACATCGTGCCCGTATACCCCGACACGACCTGCTGGGTCAACGACTTCCCGAATGCCAACAACGAGCAGTACATGAAGCTCTACTTCTCGTCGGCCAGCTACAACGACTACCCCGTGGTGGGCGTCACCTGGGAACAGGCCGAAGCCTTCTGCGCCTGGCGCACCAACTACCTCATGGCCGGCATGGGCCAGCAGGCACGCTACATACAGCGCTACCGCCTGCCGACCGAGATAGAGTGGGAGTATGCCGCACGCGGCAAGGAAGGCAACCCCTATCCCTGGGAAGGCATCGAAGCCAAGAGCCAGGAGGGCTGCTTCTATGCCAACTTCAAGCCCGACCGCGGCAACTATACCGACGACGGCAACCTCATCACCTCGCGCGTGGGCATCTACGGAGCCAACTCCAACGGACTCTTCGACATGGCGGGCAACGTGGCCGAATGGACCAGCACCGTCTATACCGAAGCGGGCGTCGATGCCATGGCCGACCTCAACCCGCAGCTCTCCTACAACGCCGCCAAGGAGGACCCCTACGTGCTGAAGCGCAAGAGCGTGCGCGGAGGCTCCTGGAAGGACCCCATGTCCTACATCCGCTCCGCCTGGCGCACCTGGGAGTATCAGAACCAGCCCCGCTCGTTCATCGGCTTCCGCTGCGTACGCTCAAAGGCTACCTCAACCAGCCAGACCGGAAACACCAAAAAGAAATAGGCGGCACACGGCTCCAGCCGCACGCACGCTCATAGAGAAACATACAAATACCCAACAAAGCGATGGCCATCAAAATAAACCTTGTTGTCCGCCTCCAACACTGGATGGACAGTGTACCCGGACAGACATTCCTCAACTATGCCTACTCCTGGGGCGCCTCAATCGTCATTCTGGGCGCACTCTTCAAGCTCACCCACCTGCCGGGCGGCAACTTCATGCTCTTCATCGGCATGGGCACCGAAGTCGTCGTGTTCTTCCTCTCGGCCTTTGACCGTCCGTTCGACAAGACCGAAATCGGCAAGGAACTGCCCCATGACTACGAGACCGACGAGGAGATTGCCGCCAAACTGGGCCTGGTCGATGAAGACGAATATGCCGAAGCCGAAAGCGACATGCCAGCCCAGCCTGCCGCCAACGTCCATGTGGCTGGTACGCACCAGGCCGACCACCAAGGCGGCGTGGTCATTGTGGGCGGGCTGAACACCCCTCCGGCCGGCATCCCGGTGCAAGCCGCCGCCGAGACCGCACCACAGCCCGCGCCCGATGTCGTACAGGCTGCCGCCGAAGCCATCGCAGCACGCACGCCGCAGGGCGAACAGCCCTTCGAAAACGAGGCACAGAGGCTGGCCGAAATCATCCGCCTGGCCAACGACGAACTCCTGCGCCGCGCACAGGCCGCCCTGTCGCCCGACATGGAACAGGCCACCGAAGAGTATATCGAAAAGCTCCGCACACTGGCCGAAACCTTCCAGAAAGTCGACGAACAGAGCGCGCGCCTGGCCCACGACAGCGAAGAAATGGCCAACCTCAACCGGACTCTCACAGCCATCAACAAGACCTACGAGCTCCACTTCAAGAGCATCAGCCAGCAGGTGGGCACCATCGAGCAGATCAACGAGCAGACCCGCATGCTGGCCAAGCAGATCGAAGAACTCAACGGCGTGTACGGCCGCATGATCCAGGCCCTCACTGTCAACATGCGCATGCAGCAGCCCGAACCGGCCGCCAACCCGCTCTCCTGACTACCTTAGTGTCTGTTGAGAGCTGTTGAAGTCTGCTGACTGCCACAGAAACCTGTTGACAGCTCCAGCTGTTCATGGAGACCCACAGCCCTCTATAGCCACACCCCAACCCCAATCCAAAGCCCTCCCCCAGAGAAACCACGCCCATGTCTTCAGTAAAGAAAAGACCGCTCTCTCCGCGCCAGAAGATGATCAACCTGATGTACATCGTACTGATGGCCATGCTGGCCCTCAACGTGTCGAGCGATGTGCTCAAAGGCTTCACCCTCATCGGCGACAGCCTCAAGCGCACCACCGACAACGCCATGAAGGAGAACCAGACCCTCTATGCCGACTTTGCCGAGCAGCTCAAGGCCAACCCTACCAAGGTGAAACCCTGGTACGACAAGGCCATGCAGCTCAAGGGCATGAGCGACTCGCTCTACAACCTGGCCGGCACTCTGCGGCAAGCCATCGCACGCGAGTGTGACGGCAAGCTGGGCGACCCCGACAACCTCCAGAACAAGGAGGACCTCGAAGCGGCAAGCCGCATCATGCTCGCACCCTCCACCGGCCAGGGACAGAAGCTCTACGAGGCCATCGTCTCCTTCCGCCAGCGCATCCTCGCCTACTTCGCCGACCCGCGGCAACAGGCCATTGTGGCCTCAAACCTCACCACCGACGTGCCGAAGAACGAAGACAACGTGGGCAAGGACTGGCCGCACTACATGTTTGAAGAAATGCCCTCCATCGCCGCCGTGACCATGCTCGCCAAACTCCAGAGCGACGTGCGCAAGGCCGAAAACGAGGCCATCCACACCCTCCTCTCCAACATTGACCTCAAGGATATCCGCGTCAACGAACTGAACGCCTATGTCTCGGCCGAAGCCACCACGCTCTACCCCGGCGAGACCTTCCGCTCCAAGATATTCATGGCTGCCGTCGACACCACGCAGCGGCCCGAAATCTACGTCAACGGCCGGCGCATCGCCGACGGCGGGAACTACTCCTTCACCGCAGGCTCGCCGGGCCAATACAGCTTCTCGGGCTACATACTCATGCCCAACGCTACCGGCGAAATCATCCGCCGCCCCTTCACCCAGAAGTACAACGTCATCGCCCCGCCCCAGGGAGCCACTGTGGCCGCCGACCTCATGAACGTGCTCTATGCCGGCTTCGACAACCCCATCAGCGTCACCGCAGCGGGCATTCCCGCCTCGCAGGTGCAGCTCAGCATGACAGGCGGCACGCTCGCCTCCACCGGTCCGGGCAAGTACACCGCGCGCCCCGCGCAGGTCGGCTCCAACGTCACCTTCAACGTGAGCGGCACAGTCAACGGCCGCCAGCAGAACATGGGTGCCTTCACCTTCCAGGTGCGCAAGCTGCCCGACCCGACGGCATTCATCCAGGTAGGGAACGACCGCTTCAAGGGCGGACGCATAGCCAAGGGCTCCATCATCGGGGCCACCGTGCTCGGAGCTGCCATCGACGACGGACTGCTCAACATACCCTTCAAGGTGCTCAGCTTCGAGACCGTCTTTGCCGACCGCATGGGCAACTTCCGCCCCGAACCCTCCTCCGGAAGCCACTTCACCGAAAACCAGCGCAACCTCATGCGCGAGCTGCGCCGCGGCCAACGCTTCTATATCTCCAAAGTGCAGGCCGTAGGGCCAGACGGCATCACCCGAACCCTCAACGGCTCGGTCGAAGTAATCATCAACTAACCACCGCTCCACCCGCAAACCCACATCTCTATGAACTTCTACCGCATAGCAACCATCGCGTTGGGCCTCAGCCTGGGCCTCCAGCTCCTGGCGCAGCCCCCGCGCCGCCGCGCCGAACAACAGCAAAAGGCCGAACAGGAACAAAACGCGCCGCGAGGCTCCTCCTACCGCGACTTCCCCACAGCCCAGCCCATGCCCGACGATGCGGCTTGGCGCAGAGACCTCTACCGCACACTCGACCTCAACAAGGAGGCCAACGCCATCCTCTACTATCCCACCACGCCCCAGGACGGACGCGAAAACCTCTTTACCTACCTCTTCAAGCTCCTGCTGCGCAAGCAAATCAAGGCTTACGACTACAAGCTCGACGGCAACGAGGACTTCTCGGCCAAGAACGAGGTGACGGCCCGCGAACTCATGGACCGATACAATATCTTCTATGAGGAAAAGGGCGAAAAGGTACGCGTCAACGATGCCGACCTGCCCTCAGAAGAGGTGAAAGTCTACTTCATCAAGGAGAGCACCTACTACGACCAGCATACGGCCACCTTCCGCAAGCAGGTCACCGCCCTGTGTCCCGTGCTGAAGCGCGGCGATGCCGACTTTGGCGGCGAACTGGCGCAGTACCCGATGTTCTGGGTCAAGATGCAGGACGTGGCCCCCTATCTCGGCAAACTCATGCTCATGGGCTCGTCGCTCAACAATGCCGCCATGATGTCGGCTGCCGACTTCTTCACGCTCGGCTGCTATGAGGGCGACATTTACAAGGCCGTCAACCTCCAGGACCGCCTGCTCTCCAACTACTGTCCCGACGACTCGGCTATGATGAAGGAGCAGCGACGCATCGAAAAGCAGCTCACCGACGTACAGGAGCACGTGTACGGCCGCGACAGTGCCTACTACGCCCGCCTGCGTGCCGACTCCATAGCCCAGGCGCAGGCCGACTCCTTGGCTGCACAAGGCAAGAAGGTGCGCACCACACGCACAGCAACCA
>CAMBOH010000092.1 GCA_945869305.1 uncultured bacterium | reverse complement strand
GGCGTGCCTTGGACGCATGCGCTTATTCTCTGATTCAACTTGCGAAACGTGAGTAGAGTTTTCCTATGGGGGTGCTCACCTGTTCCGGCTGTCTGCTGTTTTCTGAGCCACCTTCAGCAGGTCTCGCCGGTCGCATAGCCCACTCCTTCAATGACAACAGCAGGCTGGAAGCCTGCTCTCCCAGTCGTCAGCGCAACATCTCACCCTGGATAAAGCCCTATGCGTTATATGACAGTTAGAGTTGTGACACCTGGACATCGTCTGCTCAAACTGTCATGTGACAGCCTCATAACCCAATCACTCTGACCCAATCACTACCCCAGGCTTTGCAAGTACTTTTCTGCCTCCATGGCTGCCTTACAGCCGCTGGCAGCTGCCGCAATGGCCTGACGGTAATGCGGGTCGGCCACGTCGCCGGCTGCATACACCCCGGGAACACCCGTGCGCGGGCTGTCGCCTTCGGTGATGATGTAGCCAGTCTCGTCGGTCTTCACCCAGGACTTGAACAGGTCGCTGTTGGGCTTATGGCCTATGGCCAGGAAGAAGCCGTCGATAGGCAGGTCATAGCGACGTTCGTCCGCTTCGCCCTTGCGATACACCACATGGGCACCTTCCACTCCTTCCTCGCCATACAGGCCCAGGGTGTTGGTCTCAAACAGCACTTCGATCTTGGGGTGCTGCAACACGCGCTCCTGCATGGTCTTGGAAGCACGGAGGAAGGGCTTGCGCACGATGAGATAAACCTTCTGGGCCAAACCTGCCAGATAAGTGGCCTCTTCGCAAGCCGTGTCGCCTCCGCCCACCACAGCCACGGTCTTCTTGCGGTAGAAGAAGCCGTCACAGGTGGCACAGGCACTGACTCCCTGGCCCTGATACTTCTTTTCGTCCTCCAGGCCCAGATATTTGGCCGAAGCTCCTGTAGCGATAATCAGTGTCTGGCACTGTTCGGTGGTTCCATCGTCGAACCACAAGGTGTAGGGACGCTGCGACAGGTCGGCCTTGACAGCCGTTGCCGTGCGCACCTCAGCACCGAAGCGTTCGGCCTGCTTGCGCATGGAGTCCATCAGTTCGTTGGCGTCGATTCCGTCGGGAAAGCCCGGAAAGTTCTCAATCTCGGTGGTGATGGTCAGCTGTCCGCCGGGCTGCAAACCTTCATATACAACGGGCTGCAAACCAGCGCGGCCTGCATAGATGGCAGCGGTATAACCGGCAGGACCGGAACCTAATATCAAACAAGATAGCATGGGTTTTGGGGGAGAATTTAATGTTAGTAATAAAAGGAGAGGGGGCGCAGGCCCTTTCGGCTGCGCCGTTGGCGCAAAGGACATTCTTCAGGCTTCGGCGGCTACCACCCTGGGGGCCTTGCCGACAACCGGTTGGACAACAGCAGGGGCGGATGACTTTGCTCCCTGTCGGTCCGCCCGGCAACCTCCCGAAGGCGGGAAAGCCTCAGCGCAGGTCAATGACCTCCACACCGGGATGCTGCGCAGGGTCATACTTGAAGGTGGCATCGTTCCAGCGGAGTCCGGTGCGCAGGCCGTTCACGCGGATGCGGGTCCATTCGCCCTTGCTGTCCTTCACGCGGATAGAGTGCGGCAGCTTGGTCTGCTTGTCGATGAGGAGAATGAGCAACTGCATCGGTTCGGCCTTGCTTTGGGCCACCAAGCGGACCTCGTGGCAACTTTTTCCGTGATAGTTGGCAGCGGCCAGCTTCAGCGTGTACCCCCGCTTGTAGAGGTTAACAAACGTATAGGGATTGATTTGCTGCAACTCGGCCTGGGTGGGCGTGCTCACGTTCACCTCGTCGCTGCCGGTGAGCAGTGTCCACTGCGTATGTCCGTCGAACCACGTGGTCAGTGCGTCTGATGAAATCTTGAACTTGTTGCCCTGCACGAATATGCGGCCGTTGGTCGTGCCCGTTTCCTCCAGTCCTTTGAACTGGGTGCCCTCGAAGGTGGCCTCAATGCCGCCGCTGCTCTTGAGCTTAGCGGCTGTCTGGTCGAGGACCTGACGGGCAGTCTGCGCCCAACTTGCCGTACTGACGGCACAGGCCGTGAAGAGTGAAAATACTATGCGCTTGAATGTCATTGACATATTTGTTTCTGTTGATGATTTGCAATTGTTGGGAGGCAGCGAAGTTGCCTTCTCGGGCCATGAGGCTATGCGTTGGCTACACCCAATAGGACACAAATGCTTTTGCCCTTACAGGGCGCACTTAATCGCTTCATACCAACCCAGGGCGATGCCCTGGGCTATGTGCTCGTTGCCCCTTCGGGGCGCGCCTTGAACGCTTGTAGGCCAATGGCAGCCGACATCCTCAGGACACCCGTCTGGGATATGCGTGCCCGTTGCCCCTTCGGGGCGGGCCTTGAACGCTTGCTTCACACTTGACTGTGTTTGTCAAACCTGAATGAAGGCACGTTTTGAGGCAGCGAAGGCTCGTCCGCACGGATTGTGACTCTACAAGCTCACAACGCGACGATGCGGCAATCTGGGCTACAACACGACCTCGCAGGCGTGCCTCTGCCCGAGCTGCTTCCGTGCAAAAGTAATTTTTTTGACGCAAACGCACTGTATGGCACAAGAAAAAAGCGTCGAAAACGTCGTCACGCGCCCTGTTTATGCCCTCAGCCCCTGCAGTTTGGCATCCAGCTCCACCTCGTCGGCCACCAGGACTTCGCGGGGCTTCGACCCACGCACCGGCCCTACAATGCCAGCCCTTTCGAGCTGGTCCATCAGTCTGCCGGCACGGTTGTAGCCGATGGCAAACTTGCGCTGTATGAGCGAGGTGGAACCCTGCTGGTGTACGACAATAAGGCGTGCCGCCTCGTCAAACATGGGGTCGAGCGAACCGGCATCCAAGTCGGCTGCCGCACCCTCATCGCCTTCCTGTTCGGGCTCGGGCAGCTCGAAGGCCGAGAGGTAGCCCTGCTGCGAAGCCACGAACTCGTTGATCTTCTCCACCTCGGGGGTGTCGACAAAGGCACACTGAACACGCACAGGGGTGTTTCCGGCCAAAAAGAGCATGTCGCCCTTACCCACCAGCTGGTTGGCACCGCTCTGGTCGAGAATCGTGCGGCTGTCAATCTGGGACATCACCTTGAAGGCCATTCGCGCAGGGAAGTTCGCCTTGATTGTACCGGTAATGATGTTGGTGGTAGGACGCTGGGTGGCAATGACCATATGCATGCCCACAGCTCGTGCCAGCTGGGCTATACGGGCAATGGGCAGTTCGACCTCCTTGCCGGCCGTCATGATAAGGTCACCGAACTCGTCGATAATCACGACGATGTAGGGCATGAACTCATGGCCGTTGGCCGGGTTGAGCTGGCGGGCCTTGAATTTGGCATTATACTCCTTGATGTTGCGCACCTTGGCCTTCTTGAGCAGGTCGTAGCGGTGGTCCATGAGCTGACACAGGCTCTTGAGCGTCTGCACCACCTTGGTCACGTCGGTGATGATGGGGTCTTCGTTCTCATCGGGAATCTTGGCCAGGAAGTGCCTTTCGATGGGTGCATAGATGGAGAACTCCACCTTCTTGGGGTCAACCATCACAAACTTCAGTTCGGCGGGATGCTTCTTGTAGAGCAGTGAGGTGATGATGGCATTCAAGCCCACCGACTTACCCTGACCTGTAGCGCCGGCCACAAGTAGGTGGGGCATCTTGGCCAAGTCTACCATGAAGACCTCGTTGGTGATGGTCTTGCCCAACGCGATGGGCAGGTCGAAGCCCGAGTCCTGGAACTTCCGGGTGTTGATGATGCTCTCCATCGACACGATGTGCGGATTCTTGTTGGGCACCTCGATACCGATAGTACCCTTGCCGGGGATAGGGGCAATGATGCGAATGCCCAGTGCTGCCAGTGACAGGGCGATGTCGTCTTCGAGGTTACGTATCTTGTTGATGCGCACGCCCGGAGCCGGTGTCACCTCATAGAGGGTGATGGTCGGTCCGATAGTTGCCTTGATGCTCGATATCTCCACGCCGAAGTTGCGCAGCACGTTGATGATGCGGTCCTTGTTGGCATTCTGCTCGACCATGTCGATGGCCGGCCCCTGCTCCTCATAGTGCTTGAGCAGTGACAGCGTCGGGAACTTGTAGAACTCCAAGTCCTTGCGCGGGTCATAGGGTTCCATTTCTGTCACCTCCTCCACGGTATGTCCCTGCGCCTTTCCCGCTTCGTCTGTCGGCACGATGTCCAAGCCGATCGGCTCTTCCTCTCCGGCGGGCCGGGTTGCAGGTTCAATTTCGAGCGAGACAGGGTCCACGGTCTCCTCTGCAGCGGGGTCCGCCACTGTGCCCGCGTCTTCGTCTTCGGCCGTCACTTCGGGCGTAAGGTCTATCACGGCGGCTGCCTCCCCATCGGCATCCTCGCGCTGTTCCGGTCCTTCCTCCGTTTCGCCTCCGCTGCATTCGTCAGCCAGTGCCTCCTCGTCCGTTCCGGTTTCGAGCGGCCTTTCCTTGCGTTTGATGAAGTCCTGCGGATGCATCAGGCGGCGCACCACCTGCACGGTTTCGCCCGAGAGATACATCAGGTAGAACACAGCAGTGGCCGCCACGATGATCCAGGCTCCGGCCGCGCCGACCGAGGTGGTCAGGCTGTTTTCGATGTAAGCCCCGTGGCCACCACCCAGTCTGAAGCTCATCTGGTTGACCACACTTTCAGGCAGCCGGTGGGTGATGAGGCTCAAGAACACCGAGCCCCATATCATCAGGATTGAGAAGTTCAGAAACCACTTCCACAGTCTCACGCGGTAGGCCCCCATAAGCTTCACCCCGACCAGCAGCGTAAACAGTGGGATAAACACCGACACGACACCAAAACAGCCGTCCATGAAGTAGAATGCGAGATAGGCTCCCCACTTGCCGCCAAAGTTGGCCGCCTCCGTGAGATTGCCACACTGCACGCCCCCCTGGTCGGCCTGTCCTGTAAACAGGTTCGACACAAAGCTCAACAACAGAAACAGGCTGACAGCCAGCAGGCACATGCCGACAATGAAGCGGGCGTTGTCGGCACGCACACACTCCTTCAGTGCCTCTGCGGGATGCAGCTGTGCCAGTCGTTTCCACCAGCTCACCTTGGCCGGTGTAGTGCCGGGATTACGGCGTGCCGGCGTGCCGTTCTTCTTTTTCTTCTGTACTGCCATATTTGATAAGTACCCAACGCTAAACGCTAAACTATGTGCTTTGAACTATGAACTCTGAACTCTAAACTATAGACTATAAACCATAGACTATAAACTTCAAATTATCGAGTGTAGAAGCGCACCAACCGCTCAATGGCACGCTGACACACGGGGCAGAACCCCTTGCATTCGTTGGTACGCATCCGGCAGTCGGGGCTGGGCCGGTACACCCCCTTGGGCATATAGCCCGCCCCCTCATACACACCGACCTGGTCCGCGCTGCGCCCTTCGGGCGAGGTAGGCACCGGAGTGCCCTCTGGCAGCATGTCCTGCCATTTGTCGGCAAAGCGGTGGAGCGTGGTGAGATTCTGCTCCCAAGGCTCTATGTGGCTGAAGTAGAAGTCGCCGTACGAATCGTTGTAGGCATACTCATCGCCCAGACCGGCAAAGCTGTGTCCGAACTCGTGGACCACGACGGGGCGGAACTTCGCATGGTGGGTGGTGGTCAGCGTATAGGCATTGTAGATACCGCCACCGCCATACGTGCCGGTATTGGCCAGGATGATAATGTGCTCATACGGAATGCCGGCCAGCAGATTGTGGAGGTCACGCATCCGCAAGGTAGTCAGGTAGCGGTCAGAATAGAAGGTAGAGAAGTGCGAACCCAGTGCCGTGTGACGCCACAGGCCTTCGAGCGGTATGCTGACATCCGCATCGCGCGACGGGGCCGCCACAGCCACAAAGTTGAAGCGGTCAGCCAGCCGGCCAAAAGGCTCATGGGCCAAAATGGCATCGACCGCCGCCTGTGCCGCCTCATAGAAGTCATCGGCCTGAGCCGCCGTATAGCCTTCGGCCACGATGGCCACATCGATCTTGTCGGCAGGCTCTCCGCTGCGGTGCAGGTAGCGATGGGGCGGCACGGGCATGCCGTCGAGCCGCCTGATCAGGATGTCGTGCGGGTCGACTGTATGCGTATATTCCGCCTCAACCCGCTGGTCCATGCCGAACAGGCGCACCGTGATGCGGGCCGAATCGGCAGGCATCGGCAGCAGGAAGCAGTTTTCGAAGGCGCGGCGCACGTGGCGGGCCTCATCGGTGGTGACCCACTCCTGGAACAGTGTGCTGAACGACTGGAAGTAAATCACGCGCCCTGTGCGCGCATCGCGCAGCGTGATGTCGCCGTTGCCCTTCAGGGGTACGCTGTCCGTGTGGACACGCCTTCCCGCCCAGCCTTCAAAGCTGCACAGCTCCGACAGGGCTATTTCGCGGGTATTTGCATCGCCCGTGAACTGATAGTCAACACGCAGGGTGCGCTGCGGCTCAGGCATGGTTTGGGCTGACAGGGTCAGTCCGCAAATCATAAAAACCAGGGTATGGAACAGTTTTGTCATTTCTCAATTCAGTAGAAAGGGGCTGCAAATGTAAATAAAATCCGCGATATGCCACGCACGGCGAGCTGAATAACCTGTTTCCTATCCTCCCCGTATGGCGAAAACAATCTGCGTTTCCAGCTAAGTACTGACGAATTATTTCATGCAGGGGGGCACTGCCAATCAGCCCGGCCCGGATGACGGGCCAGTAGCATACGCCCAAGGTTGATTCGCCCTATATATACGCGTATCTTATCCTTGTAAAAATCCTTCAACCCTTCAGCCAACCCTTCATTCTCTTTGATTTTCAGAAGAAAAGTGGCTGAAGGGTTTTATTTTCAAACCCTTCAGGAAGATTCAGCGCATGAAGGATTGGCTGAAGGGTTGAATGTTTTTTACGAGGATAAAACACGTAGTTTGGTTCAGAGGATGATGACCGTCCTTGAACGCTTGAAGGCAACAGGGCAAAATTGTTGGCCCAGGCAAAGACAGTGGCAAAACGGAGGCCGGGCTAAGCGTGACAACCCGACGAGTTGTTGCATCGGAGCCTGGACTTGCAGGTCATAAATCAAGAGTGCCCGGAAAAGCGTGGGTGCTGAAGGTTTGTCTGTCATAGCCCCCCCAAAAAGACGCTCCTGTTTGTCCCCC
>CAMBOH010000091.1 GCA_945869305.1 uncultured bacterium | reverse complement strand
GAGGTGCGCCCTGCAAGGGCAAAAGCATGGATACGAAACGCTTGTGTTCTGACGCTTTTGCCCCTTCAGGGCGCACCTCGCGGCGGTAAACATACTCAGGGCGATGCCCTGGGCTATGCGCTTGTTGGGCTTTCAGCCCGCACCTTGAACGCTGGTTATCTCTTTATGGCATCTCCCATTCTTCAATTTCCCTGACTGAACTTGCGAAACGTGAGTCACTAATACCTAAAGTAAGCTCCCCTACTTCCCTATCGACTGCACCTGCCGGCGCACGCCTTTGGATATCTCCACAAACAAGTAGCCGGGTTTGTTGGCCATGACCTTGTCCTTGACAGCAGCGAACGCGCGCTGGGCATATTCCTTCGACTTGTCGAAGGTCAGGCGCGACATTTCGCCTTGCGACCGCCCCTGCATGGTGGAGTCGAGCTTCTCCTCAGGGAAATAGTCATCAAGGTCAACATCGCCTATCATGGTCGTTTCGAGGAAAGTGAGCTTCTGGCGCGACGCATCGGTGTAGTAACCGACAAACATGTGGCCGGGCTTTTGCACCAGCACGGGCGTGATGCCGATAGCGCGCAACAGCGAGGCGAACAGCACACTGCCGTCCACGCAGTTTATCTGCGAAGCGTTCATCGCATCTTCGAAGGTGCGTACACGCTGGGCATAGACCACATTGCTCGACAAACTGGAGTAGCTCACGGAACTATAGCGGAACTTGCGCTTTTGCAACACATGCCACAGGGCATAGACCTGGCGGTCGACCGAGGCTTCGGTGCCGACCTGATAGCCTTGGAAGCGCTTCACGATGCGCGTGTTCAGGGCTTCGCGCAGCAGTTTGTCGATCTGCGGATGCTCTTCATTGACATAAGCGGCAAAGAAGAGCCGGGTGCTCACATACTGTGTCTTGCCTGAGGCCAACTGCCTCACATAGCCCAACAGGCATTCATTGACACTGCGCATCGAGAAGGTGCGCATCTTTTGTCCCCAGTCTTTTCCGTCTACTTCTACCTGGACCGACACGTTCACCGGTTCGGCCTGTTCGTTGCCGCGCAGTGCCTCATACCGCCACAGCACGTCGGGGTAGACAATATACTCCACGCCTTCCTCGGGCAGGACGAAGGTGGAGACTGACCGGGCATAGAAGGGGGTCTCGGCCAGCTCAATGCGCACCATGGCATGGGCACGGTTTGCCTTGAGGCGCACAGCCAACGATGATTTCGGATTGCCCAGACATTTGCCGTCCATAGGCTGCACGATGCGGGCATCGGTAGTGGCTACCGAGAGGAGGGCCGAGGGAAAGAGGTTGCCTCCCAGGGGGTCTACCAGTTCGAAGTCATCGACAAAAGGCCGACGCACTACCACGAAGACAACGGCACTGACCAGTATCACCAAGGCCAGCACCGTAAGGGCTACGCGCCACGCAAATTTTCTTCGGCGCAGTTTGTCGATGTGTCGTAACATACCTTTGTTCGTTTTTTGGGAGTTATGAGAGATAAGGTTATGAGGTTATAAAGTCACTCATTGAGCGGCAGAGTTGACGTCCGCTCAAATGGTAATCTTATAACCTCATAACCTTATCCCTCATAACCTAAGAGAAAAAATACCTACTAAAGCCCCAACGTATACAGATAAATCACTGCTGCGGGAATGGCCAATAGCGATGAGTCGAAGCGGTCGAGCATTCCGCCGTGGCCGGGCAGCACGTTGCCACTGTCCTTAATGCCGAGCTGACGCTTGAAGAGGCTTTCCACCAGGTCGCCCCAGGTGCCGAACACGCACACGGTCAGGCCCAGTCCCAGCCAGGCGGGCAGGCTGAGCTGGGGGAAGAAGTGGGCCAATACGGCGGCCACGACTAAACAGAGCACGCCGCCGCCGATGCTACCCACCCACGACTTGTTGGGCGAGATGCGTTCGAACAGCTTGGCCGGGAAGTAGCGGTGAAGCATGGACCCACACAGATAGGCTCCTGTGTCGCTGGTCCAAAGAAAGAGGAATACGCTCAGGGGATAGACTGGCTCAAAGCGGGTGACATTGGCCAGCGCATCGTACTGGAAGGCAAGCACCGAAAGGAGGGAGAAGCCCAATGCCACGTAGACCTGTGAGGCAAAGGCGTAGGCCCAGTTCTTCAAGGGGTCGGGCTTTTGCAGGTACAGCTCACTTACCAGCAGATAGACGATGGAAAGGAGATAGGGGATGAACGCCCGCGAGGGCACATAGTCGGCACAGTAGCCTGCCATGGCCATAAAGAGGTAGACGGCGGCCACCGTGTTGATGATGCGATTCACGGAGGCTCCGGCATGGCGGTTCACATTGGTCGAAAACTCCCATACGGTAAGGGCTGTTATCAGGGCGAACAGGGCCACAAAGCTGAGGGGCGAATAGAGTATGCCTCCCACCAGCACAATCACAAATACGGCACCGGTCAGGGCGCGCAACAGCATATTGTTCATACTATGTCGCTTTTACATTCAAGCCTCGGGCGAGGCGGTTTGACTATCCTTTGCTTCGTCCCCACTCGTTTCTTCGCCTTCGGGAGCAGCCTTCGCTGCGGCCTCGGCCTCCAGCTTCCGGGTTC
This sequence comes from uncultured bacterium, assembly GCA_945869305.1. Classification (GTDB taxonomy): domain Bacteria; phylum Bacteroidota; class Bacteroidia; order Bacteroidales; family Bacteroidaceae; genus Alloprevotella. The sequence continues at coordinate 4,881 of CAMBOH010000091.1, read as the reverse complement.
GTTCGGCAGCCAGCTTCAGGGCCTCTTCTTCCATCAGCACATCGGCGCGGCTCTTCCAGGGACGAGCCCCGAAGATGCGCTCGACGTCTTCGGTGAAGATGACCTCGCGCTCCACCAGCAGGTCGGCCAGCGCATTGTGTTGCTTGGCGTGGTCGGTGAGCAGCTTCTTGGCACGTTCGTACTGTTCGGCTACCATGCGCTTCACTTCGGCATCGATCAGTTCGGCTGTCTTGTCGGAATAGGGCTTTGAGAAGTTGTAGTTGCCCTGGGCATCGTAGTAGCACAGGTTGCTCAGGCTTTCGCTCATGCCCAAATAGGCTACCATGCCGTAGATGCGTTTCGTCACGCGCTCCAGGTCGTTCAAGGCTCCGCTCGATATGTGGCCCAGGAAGACATCCTCGGCGGCACGTCCGCCCAGCAGCGAACAGATTTCGTCGAGCATCTGTTCCTTCGTACTGATGGAGCGTTCTTCGGGCAGATACCAGGCTGCGCCGAGGGCTTGGCCGCGGGGCACGATGGTCACCTTGACCAAGGGGTTGGCATATTGCAGCAGCCACGACACCGAAGCGTGTCCGGCCTCGTGAATGGCGATGGAGCGTTTCTCGTCCTCTGTCATCACCTTCGAGGTCTTCTCCAGACCGCCGATGATGCGGTCCACGGCATCCAGGAAGTCCTGCTTGCCCACTTCCTTCCGGTCATGCCGGGCGGCAATGAGGGCTGCCTCGTTACACACGTTGGCGATGTCGGCTCCTGAGAAGCCCGGTGTCTGGCGGGCCAGCATTTCGATATCGAGCGACTGGTCTACCTTGAGCGGGGCGAGATGGACCTTAAAGATGGCCACGCGCTCTGACAGTTCGGGCAGGTCGACATGTATCTGGCGGTCGAAGCGTCCTGCACGCAACAGGGCGGGGTCGAGTATCTCCACGCGGTTGGTAGCAGCCAGCACGATCACGCCGGTATTGGTTCCGAAGCCGTCCATTTCGGTCAGCAGCTGGTTCAGGGTATTTTCCCTTTCGTCGTTTCCGCCCAGCGCGGGATTCTTGCCACGGGCACGTCCGATGGCGTCGATTTCGTCGATAAACACGATGCAAGGGGCTTTTTCCTTGGCCTGTTGGAACAGGTCACGCACACGGCTCGCACCGACACCGACAAACATTTCCACAAAGTCTGAGCCGGCCATGGAGAAGAAGGGCACGTCGGCTTCGCCTGCCACAGCCTTCGCAAGCAGGGTCTTGCCCGTACCCGGAGGACCTACCAGCAAGGCTCCCTTGGGTATCTTGCCGCCGAGTTCGGTATACTTTTGCGGATTTTTCAGGAAGTCCACGATTTCCTGCACTTCCTGCTTGGCTCCTTCCTGGCCTGCCACGTCCTTGAAGGTGACGTGGGTAGTGTTCTTGCCGTTCTTCTCAAACAGGCGGGCCTTGCTTTTCCCCACACTGAAGATGCCTCCCCCGGCTCCGCCTCCGCCCATACGGCGGAACACGTAGAACCACAGGAACACGAGCAGCACAATGGGGAGGATGCTGCCGAGCAGGTTCATGAAGAAGCGGCTGCTCTCTTCGTAGCTCACGGCCCCGCCGTAGTTGCTGTCGAGGTATTGGGTGACGGCATCGATGCTGGGATATTTGGCCGAAATGGTAGGGGCTGTGCCTGTCTGGTCACTGCCTGCCTTGAAGAGCTGGCGAATGTACTCGGGCTTCACCACCAGCTTCACGTTGCCGTCGGTCTTGTTCACCACGACTTCCTTGGCATAGCCTTTCACCACGTACGACTTGAAGGTGGTGTAGTCCACCTCCTTGTCCATGCCGCCGGCCGAGTCCTGGTTGCCCTGATAGAACATAACGGCCAATCCGGCAATGATGATGAAGTAAAGCCACGACAGGTTGAAGCCTGGCTTTTTGCCGCCAGGTTGGGGAGAGTCTGGGGTGTTATTGACGTTTTGTGACATAAATCGTCTGTTGTTTGGTGATTGAGGAACTTCTATGGGGGGGCTCGGGTGGGGGCACCCCAGCGGTCAGTCTACATCAGGGAACTGCTGCAGCTCTGCGTCGTCCCACAGGTTTTCCAGGTCGTAGTGTTCGCGTGCTTCTTCCAGAAACACGTGTACCATGACCGTACCGTAGTCCAGTGCTACCCATTCGGCATTCTGCCTTCCACAAATGGCAGCGGGCTTTTCCCCTGCCTGCTTGCGGGCAAATTCCTCCACCGAATCGGTAATCGCATCGACTTGCTGGGGCGAACCGCCTGTACAGATGACAAAATAGGCGCAAGGTGCGGTCTCGATGCTCTGCAGGTTGACGGTGACTACGCTGCGTCCTTTCTTTTCGTGAATCCCTTCAATGATTGTATCTACCAGTTGTTGAGTGGTTGTCATTTCTAATATATAATATAGGTGTTGGTTTTGGGGTGCAAAGATAGTGTTTACTTGTCAGATGCATGTGCGTTGAAAAGTTTAAAGTTTATAATTGGACTGGGAGGAATGAGGTTATGAGGGATGAGGTTATAAGGTTACCATTTGAGTGGACGTCAACACTGCCGCTCAATGAGCGACTTTATAACCTCATAACCTCAACTCTCATAACCTAAGAGAATAACCTAAGAGAATAACCTCATAACCTTATTCCTCATAACCTAAGAAAATAACCCAAGGAAACAAAAGAACTACTACCTTTGCACACGCAAACCCCAATAAAGACTTTATGAAACGCCTGTTCAGTCCCTTTCTCTACCTGCTGTGGGTCCACCTGCTGGCCCTGCTGTTCATGTCCGTGTTCCGCGCAGTGTTCTTCTGTACGGCACATGCGCAACTCCCGCCCGAAGCGGCCTGGCACTGGGGCAGCATAGGGCGTGCCTTCCTCAACGGCCTGTGGTTCGACAATGTCATTGCCTGCTACCTCAGCGCGCTGCCGCTGCTGGCTGTGGGCATCGCCTCGGTGGGCGGCTGGTGGCGCAAGGGAGGCTATCGGGCGTGCAACGTGTGGTTTGGCGTGACCTATGCCTTGGTGTTCATGGCCTGTGCGGCCAATGTGCCTTACTATGCCTACTTCGGCAAACTGCTGAACGCCTCCATCTGGAACTGGGCGGAATATGGCACGCAGACGCTGGGCATGGTGTTCGGCGAACCGGCCTGGTATGGCTACATCGCACTCTATTTCGTAGCGGTGGGAGCGTTTGTGGCCCTGCTGTTCCGGCTTTCACGCTGGGCCATACGGCGCGAAACAGCTGTGAGCCGTGCGCAACAGAAACTTCCGGCCAGGGTGCGCCTGCTGGCTGCGTCGGCAACCGTCGTGCTGCTGGCCGGCTGCCTGCTGGGCATTCGCGGACGGTTAGGCTACAATCCCATCAAGGTGAGTGCGGCCTACTTCTGTAACCATGCCGTACTGAACAACCTCGGGGTGAACCCGATGTTCAACTTGCTCTACAGCACACTCGACGAACTGCGGCCCGAGAACCGCACGCTCCACCTGATGCCGGCCGACAAGGCGGTGGCTCTTACACAGCAGTGGCTGCAACGTGCTGGCATCGAGGGCATATCGCCCATTGCCCGACAAGTTCGGCCCGCCGCACAGCCCAAGAGGATGAACGTGGTGGTCATTCTCATGGAGTCGATGTCGGCCCGGCTGATGGGCAGCTTCGGCCACAAGGACAACCTGACCCCCTGCCTCGACTCGCTCTTCAGCCGCTCGCTGGCCTTTGCCAACTGCTACTCGGCCGGCATCCACACCAACCACGGCCTGTATGCCACGCTCTACGGCTTCCCTTCGATTATGTTCCGCAATGCCATGAAGGGTAGCGTAGTGCCTCACTACGCGGGCCTACCCACGGTACTGAGGGAGCAGGGCTACGCCACGATGTTCTTCATGACACACGAAAGCCAGTACGACAACATGAATGCCTTTCTGCGCACCAACGGCTACGAGGAGATTTATGCCCAGGAGGATTACCCGGCCGACAAGGTGGCCAACCATTTTGGCGTGTCTGACGGATATTTGTTTGAATATGCCTTGCCCGTGTTGCGCCGCCATGCACGCGAAGGCCGTCCCTTTCTGGCCACACTGCTCACCATCAGCAACCACCCGCCCTATGTGGTGCCGCAGGCATTCCAAACGCCCGGTCTGGAACCCGAAGGGCAGATTGTGCGCTATGCCGACCGCTGCATCTGTGACTTCATGGCAGCCGCTTCGCGCGAACCATGGTTTGCAAACACGCTGTTTGTGCTCCTGGGTGACCACGGCAAGCAGGTGGGCACAGCCGACTGCGAACTGCCCGAATGCTTCAACCATATCCCTCTCATCATCTACGGTGCCCCGCTGCAGCCCGAACAGCGGCGCGTGCATACCGGTTTTGCCGTACAAGAGGATGTAACCCCTACTCTGCTGGGACTGCTGCAGATACCCTACACGCAGAACAACTTTGGCATCGACCTGCTGCACGAACAGCGGCCCGCGGCGTTCTATTCGGCCGACAAGACAATGGCAGCCCGCGACTCGTCGCGCCTCTACGTCTATGACCACGACACGAAGCGGGAATATTGCTATGCGCTGCAGGACGGCCAGCCCCGTCCCACGGCCTTCTCCCCCGAGTTTGAGTCTCTCAAGAGCTACGTCCTGGCCCAACTTCAGGCTGCCGACTGGTTGGTCCAGCAGGGCCTGACCACCGACAAGCCCTGAAGCGTAACCCTGCTGCGCCCCTCCCCCGCGGCTCTGCCCTCCCCCGGCGGCTCTAAGCCACCGTTCCCTGCGGTTCTGAGCCACCGTTCCCTGCGGTTTTGCCGCAGGGTCCCCCGCGGCTCTGCCCTCCCCCGGCGGCTCTAAGCCACCGTTCCCTGCGGTTCTGAGCCACCGTTCCCTGCGGTTTTGCCGCAGGGTCCCCCGCGGCTCT
>CAMBOH010000090.1 GCA_945869305.1 uncultured bacterium | reverse complement strand
ATAAACAGGATTCCTGCCTGTTCTCTCTGTCGTTAGTACTACAATTCGCTGGAATTAGCTCAGCTGTTATACGCAGAAAGCCCGAATCCCGGTTTTTACAGGGCCATCCACGACAAGGCCGAGGGCAGGAAAAACGGAGGCCGGGCCAGTCGTGACAACCCGACGAGTTGTTGCGTCGAAGCCTGGACTTGTAGGTCATAAATCGAGAGTGCCCGGAGAAGTGTAGATGCTGAAGGCAGTCTGTCAGGCTGAACCTTCCTGAAGGGTTTGAAAACAAAACCCTTCAGCCTGTTTCCTTCTGAGAATCAAAGAGAATGAAGGCTCGGCTGAAGGGTTGAAGGATTTTTACAAGAATAGAATACACGTATATATAGGGCCGATTAACCTTGGGGGCATGCAACAAAATCCGGCATCCAGCCCGGCCTGGCTGATAGAACACCCCAGAAAAGTGCAAGGCGGGCGGAGTCTAAAAGAAAAGCTGAAAGTTTTTCGTTTTGCACTGCAGAGCCAAGTAAATTGTCTATTTTTGCGCAGAATTATACCGGGAAGCCAGTGGGGCTTCTGGGCATGGATAGAACATAGTGATCTGTTACAGATGAGAGATTTTGAAAACATGAAGATTGCCGTGGCCGGTACAGGATATGTCGGTCTCAGCATGGCAACGCTGCTGGCCCAGCATCACGAGGTGATGGCTGTCGACGTTATCCCCGAAAAGGTGGAGAAAATCAACCAGCGCATCTCGCCCATTCAGGATGAGTATATCGAAAAGTTCTTCGCTGAAGACCTGCGCCGCAGGGAAGGCCATGAAGCAGGAGGGCGCGAACTGAAACTCACTGCCACGCTCGACGGCAAGGCGGCTTACAAGGATGCCGACTTCGTCATCATAGCCGCACCTACCAACTACGACCCGGTGAAGAACTTCTTCGACACGCACCACATCGAGGATGTCATTGACTTGGTGCTCGAGGCCAACCCTGACGCGGTCATGGTCATCAAGAGCACCATCCCCGTGGGCTACACCCGCTCGCTCTACAGGAAATATGCCCTCCAGTTCCTGCTGAAGCCCGAGCTGAAGGACAAGAAGTTCAACCTGCTGTTCTCGCCGGAGTTCCTGCGTGAGAGCAAGGCCCTCTATGACAACCTCTATCCCAGCCGCATCATTGTGGGCTACCCCAAACCCATCGAAGGTGCTGAGTTCGACGAGGAGAATGCAGCCATTCAGGCCATAGGCAACCCCGCAGCCGAGGAGTATGCCCGGACCTTTGCCGCTCTGTTACAGGAGGGAGCCATCAAGGAGCACGTCGACACCCTCTTCATGGGCATGAAGGAGGCCGAGGCCGTGAAGCTCTTTGCCAATACCTATCTGGCCCTGCGCGTAAGCTACTTCAATGAGCTGGACACCTATGCCGAAATGAAGGGCCTCGACCCGCAGGCCATCATCAACGGCGTGGGCCTCGACCCCCGCATTGGCACGCACTACAACAACCCCTCATTCGGTTACGGAGGCTATTGCCTGCCCAAGGACACCAAGCAGTTGCTGGCCAACTACGCCGATGTGCCGCAGAACATGATGACGGCTATCGTGGAGAGCAACCGCACACGCAAGGACTTCATTGCCAACCAGGTGCTCCGCAAGGCCGGCTACTACAGCTACAGCGAGAATGCCGTGTGGGATGCCAGCATGGAGAAAAATGTGGTGGTCGGTGTGTTCAGGCTCACCATGAAGTCAAATTCCGACAACTTCCGCCAGAGTGCCATACAGGGCATTATGAAGCGCATCAAGGCCAAGGGTGCCACCGTCATTATCTACGAACCGACACTGACGGACGGCGAAACCTTCTTCGGCAGCAAGGTGGTCAACGACCTCGAAGCCTTCAAGCAACAGTCCAACGCCATCATTGCCAACCGCTACGATGCCTGTCTGGACGACGTGAAGGAGAAGGTGTACACGCGCGACATCTTCAAGCGCGATTAGTATGGCCCGTGCTGCGCTGCAGGAGGGTTGTCCGCTGGGCAGCCCGTCGGCAGCCGGACTTTTGTAAACAGCATCTTCCATGAAGGTCATAGAATATAAGGTGGAGGGAAAGGGCGGCGCTTCGGTCTGCGAGGACGGACTGGTCGTGACACCCAGCCATTGTGCTGTGATAGACGGCAGCACCAGCAAGTCGCCGCGGTCGGTCCATCCCACCTTGCGCAACGGACGCTATTGCATGCAGCTCGTGAGCCGGGCTATCGGGCAGTTGCCACCACAGGCTACTCGCGACGAGGTGATAGACCTTCTGACCGAAGCCGTCCGTGCGGAGTACCGCTCCCGCGGCCTGTCGGCTGACCGCCTGCGGCAGCATCCCGAAGAGCGGCTGACGTGTTCGGTGGCTGTCTATTCGTGCCACCACCGTCAGCTGTGGATGATAGGCGACTGTCAGGCATTGGTGGCCGGCACCGTGTACAGCGTGCGTGACCCACAGGAGGAATTGCTGGCCCGCAGACGGGCGCAGTTCATTGCGCAGGCGCTGGACGAGGGCACGCCGCCTGAGGTGTTTCGCGAGCCATCCGACCCCGGACGTGCCATCATCTTGCCCGACTTGGTGGCAAAGACCCGGCGGCAGAACCAGACGTATGCGGTGATTGACGGCTTCCCCGTGTACAGGGCGGGTGTGCAGACTCTCGCCTTGCCTGCGAGGACCGAGGTCGTGCTGGCCACCGACGGCTACCCGCGCCTGTGGCCCACGTTGGCCGAGACCGAGGACTATTTGCAGCAGGTGTTGCAGGCCGACCCGCTGTGCATACGCCGCCATCCGGCCACCAAGGGCGTTTACGCCCGGCAGGTGTCGTTCGACGACCGGACCTATCTGCGCTTTTCCACCGGTTAGCGCGCCGAGACCGCTTGGGTGGGGGCAGCCTACACCCCGTCAGACAGGAAGACCACGAAGGAAGCAGCCAGACAGGCTGCCTCTTTCGTGGTCTTCTTGGGTGAATGGAGAGGGGCGTGCTATTCCACTACCTCTTCAAACTGGTCCTTGCCGACGCCACAGAGCGGGCAAACCCAGTCGTCGGGTATGTCCTCGAAAGCTGTGCCCGGAGCGATGCCTCCGTCAGGGTCGCCGATAGCGGGGTCATACACCCACTGGCAAACTACGCAATAGTACTTCTTCATGTGATGGTAGAATAATGTAAGGGTTAATAATACAAAGTGCAGTCGTCGCGCATCATGCGGCATTCCACTCGCTCCCAGTTGATGAGGTGCCAGTAGTTCTCCACATAGTCTGCGCGGCGGTTCTGGTAATCAAGGTAGTAGGCGTGCTCCCACACGTCGATGCAAAGCAGCGGATTCATGTCGTGCGTGAGAGGATTGCCCGCATTGGGCTCGGCCAGGATGTGCAGCTGGCGCTCCTTGTCGATGGCCAGCCAGACCCAGCCCGAACCGAAGAGTTGCACGGCTGCCTCACAGAACTGCTGCTTGAACCTGTCGATGCTCCCGAAGGCCGCGCAGAGGGCTTGGCTGAGTTGGGGACTCATGGCCACGGGGCGCGGGCTGAGCTGCTTGAAGAACAGGATGTGGTTCCAGGCTTGGGCGGCATTGTTGTAGAGCGGCCCCGATGCCCGGCAGACGATGTCCTTCAAGGGCAGGTCTTCGTAGGGTGTGCCTACGATCAAGCGGTTCACGTTGTCCAAGTAAGTTTTCAGATGCTTGCCATGGTGGTAAGCCAGCGTCTCGGCACTCATGCGAGGCTCGAGATCGTCCTGCCCATAGGGCAGTTCCAACATCTTGTGAGTCATAGGCTTTGTTACGATTAGGGGTTGATAATCTCTTTAACGCTGGAAAGTTCGCCATTTATTTTGGATGAAGCCTGATAAAAGGACTTAAATAATGCCTTTTTTCTATACTTTTCTCTCTTTTTCTTTTATGGAAAGCTGCATTGTGCAGTCCACTTGTCAATCGGGCGGCTTACCGCACAGGCGTATGGCTCAGCACACGGGCATTTTCACATCGGTGATGCAGAACATCTCATCGAAATGTTGCCGCCAGTTGTTCTCGGCAATGCCGATTTGCAGGCCGAAGAAGTGGGTGCCCTGCCGCCTGCGCCGTCCCATTTCGTGCAGCAGTGTGTCGGGCACGGGCGGAATGCGGAAGTCCGTGACCCAGAGCACGTCGGAGGCGGCATGTTCGGGGTGGTTGTCGAGCAGGCCGAAGGTGCTTTGCATCATGGCGCGCGCGTCGGTGTCGCCCGCGGGTCGCGTGCTGAAGAAGCGGAGCAGCTGGGTGCGGTCGCGCATCACGTCGATGGGTTGTGCCCGTACGGCAAAGGCAATGAGGTAGCAGGGACGCTTCTGTTGCTCGCACAATTCGGCCAGCTGCATCAGGAGTGACAGGGCAATCTGTCCGGGTTCGCCCATCATGCTTCCCGAACGGTCCACACAGACAATCATGGGCCCTTTGAGACTGGCCGGTTGCGGGTGCAGGCTGCGGCCTGAGGCCAGCGAGCGGCTCTGGTAGTCGAAGGTTTGCAGCTGGCTGGTCAGGTACTTGTGCAGGAATATGCCTTCGAGGGCAGGGTCGAGCCATTGGGCCAGCTCGTGGGGCAGCAGTGCGCCGAGGTCATGTCCTTGGCTCACTCCGGCTATGTCACATGGGGCGGCATGCCGCATCTGTCCGGTGTGTCCCTCGCCGGCACGTTGGCGCAGGCGGCCTGTTGCGTCGGCCACGCGGCCCATGCGTTCGGCGATGGTGTGCAGCACCGGGTACCTGCGCTGCAGGCGGGTGACCCTTTCCAGCCGTTCGAATTCGATCGAGTTCCATCGTCCGCCCATCAGGGCCCAGGTCTGCACGAAGGTGTTTTCGGGCGTGTCGTGTTCGCGCAGGTAGTCAGGCACGGCCTGCAGGTTGTGGCGCAACAGGCGGTCCTGCATGTCGCGCCGTTCGTCCAGCGTCTTCCGGTTCAGTTCCTCCAGATGCCGGTAGAGCAGCTGTTCCCAGTTGTCCAGAAAGTGCTGCCAGGTGCCGTCATCGCTCCAGTGCTGCAGGGTCTCGAATTCATGCAGGTAGAAGCTGCGCTCAAAGCCCAGGGCGGCATATTTCCCGTCGACCTGCTGTACCAGGGCCTTCCAGCCCCCTCTGCGGTTGGTCAGGCTCCAGGCCGCGGCCTCCTTGATCTGCCGCAGCTCGGCCGAGGCGCGTTGCAGCTGGTAGTTGGCCTTTTGCAGCATCAGCGCCACAAACTGCACCATGGTGTCGGTAAACACGCGGGCGCACACTGTGCTGCCCAACACGTGGGTGCGCACCGTGGCGTCTTGCATGGTCTCTATGAGATAGGTGGCTATGGCGTCGCCCTGGTGCAGCGCGGCATCGTCACATTCGCCGGTTTTGGTGAAGTGCTGCAGCATCTGCATGTAGACGGCCGGCGTGTAGCCCTTTTGCTTATTCATTGTACAGTAGTTTGCGTATGTCTGCCCGTGTCAGGGCTATTTGTTTGTAGATGGCGGGCAGCTGTGAGTCCACAAAGGCGAGGTCGGCGGGAGCGGCAAACGTGTTTCCCTTGATGCGTGACACCAGTTCGTCGAGCCGAGTGCAGATTGCTTCGGCCTCGGCTTCATAGTCTGTCGAACTGACAGGCTTGGCGGGAGTCGTCGTGTCGTTGCCGGCCGGCATGTCGGCCAGGGCTCCCGTCGCGGGGTTACGTACCGCGCTCCCCTTGCGGCGCATCTTGAAGGCCACTCCATTTATATATATGTGTGTGTCATCGCGGCAGAGGGTGACCTGTTCCATCCCTTCTTGTCGTAGGGCCTGCTTCCAGTCGGGTGAGAACATGCGCACAATACGGCGGTGAGGCTGTGAAGGGTCGGTGTAGATGATGCCTTGCGCCGGGGCTTGGCGCAGTTCGGCCACGCGGCGCACGGGCATGCGTTTGAAGTCGGTGACGAACACGTAGGTGTGGCCGGTGCCGTGGTTCTCTATCTGGTAGAAGAAGCCGTCGGCAATGTGCAGGTCGTCGTCGCGGTGGTCTCCCTCGCGCAGGGCCTTTTGCAGCGCCTGGTGTGCCTGGCAGGCCCGCAGGTCGGCCCTGACCGCCTGTGCCAGGTTGTCGAGGGCTTGCACCACAGGGGCGGCAACGGCCTTCCACACGATGCGCCGTACGGACGGTATCTCCTCCGGTTCGTTCCACAGGCAGTGGTACAGGGGCAGCAGGTCTTCGGCGTCGGCAGCCAGTCGGCCTTGCATGTAGGCCGAGGTGCGGAGCAGGCGGGCCAGATGCTTCCAGCGCCGGTCGCTGACGTAGACATGCCGGGCCGGTTCGCTGTCCGTCAGGGTTACCTGCTGCAGGGCCTGGCGTATGCGGGTGATAGCATCGAGCAGGGCAGGGGAGAGGGGCAGGCGGCCGGCCTCCTGTTGCCACCGCACGTATTCGTCCGGCTGTATGGGGGAGCCTGTCGGGGGCTGCGCACCGTTTGAGCCACTGGCAGCGGTTTCGGCAGATGTCGGCGATGTTTCGGTCTGGCACAGCATCTGGCGGAAGGTGTTTTCGTCCTGAATGTTGCGGCAGACTAAGCGCACCAGGAAGCGGTCCCACAGCGCTTCCAGCCCTTCCCCCTTGGCGGGCAGCTCGTTCGAGGCGGCCACTAACAGCTTGAGCGGCAGGTGTTCTTCGCGGTTTCCGTTCCTGAACAGCTTCTCGTTCATCACCGTGAGCAGGGTGTTCTGTATGGCCGGTCCGGCTTTCCATATTTCATCCAGAAACACCACATCGGCAGTGGGCAGGAAGCCCTCCGTGGCCCGTTCGTAGGTGTCTGACTCCTTCAGGCGGGCTATGCTTACGGGGCCGAACAGCTCGTCGGGGGTCGAAAAGCGCGACATGAGGTATTCGAACGACCGGGCATGGGCAAAGGCATGCTTCATTCTTCGGGCCACCATCGACTTGGCCACGCCCGGAGGGCCGAGTAGCAGCAGGCTCTCGCCGGCCAGGGCGGCCAGCAGGGCCATGCCCATCTCGTTCTCTTTTTCGTATATCCCTGTCTGCAACTCGGTGAGCAGAAGCTTGATGCGGTCTTTCCTTGCAAGTGTCATAGTATATATATAGGAGTGTGCAGCGTGTATGCTGCCAGAAACTGTTGGGCTGCAAATTTAGCAAAAAACTGTCGCCTCCCAGCCTGTTCCATGACCGCCGATAGCTTTTATGGCCTTCCATGGCCGCCGCCCGTCCGCCTCCGTCCCTCCGAGCCCCGCCCGCCCCGTCCCTCCGAGCCCCTTCCCTCTGTTTTCCGCCCTTCACCACCGTTCCCCGAAGTTCCGCTTCGGGGAACGCCCGCCCCCGGCCCATGGTGCCCCGCCCGCCCGTTTCCGGCCCTCCGAGCCCCGTTTGGCCCCGCGGATTGCCACCCAAACCCGACAAAACCGCCCCGTAAGAAGAATTTTTGAAAAAATATTCCCCGAAAGCTTTGCCAGTTCAAAACCCCGCCGTACTTTTGCACTCGCTAAACGG
>CAMBOH010000089.1 GCA_945869305.1 uncultured bacterium | reverse complement strand
GCGTCAGAACACAAGCGTTTCGTATCCATGCTTTTGCCCTTGCAGGGCGCACCTCATCGCCTCAGCCCACCCAGGGCGATGCCCTGGGCTATGCGCTTGTTGGGCTTTCAGCCCGCACCTTGAACGCTTGCTTCCCTTTAGGGACCGTCCTTTTTTTACTTGCGAAACTTGTATACCTAACACTTAAACCTCCTTTCTCCGGTAGCAGGCAAAGGTGAAGGGCTGCTCGTTCCGTTCGTCGGCCGCGTGGTGCTCTTCCTCCTCCAGCACCCAATCGTTCAGGTCACAGGCAGGGAAGAACGTGTCGGCCTGAGTGGGTGTGGCATGGATGTGGGTGAGGTAAAGCCGCCGGGCCAGCTGAAAGGCCTCGGCATAGACACTGGCACCACCGATGACAAACACTTCGGCATCGCCACCGCATGCTTCCAGCGCTTCAGGCAGCGAGTGGAACACCTCAATGTCTGGAGCCGTATAATCCGTTTGGCGCGTCACCACCACGTTGCGGCGGTTGGGCAAGGCCCCTTTGGGCAACGACTCGAATGTCTTGCGGCCCATCAGCACGGTGTGGCCCGTGGTGAGCTGCTTGAAATGCTTGAGGTCGGCAGGCAGATAATACAGCAGTTTGCCCTGCCAGCCGATGGCCCCGTTCTCAGCCAGGGCGCAAATGATGTTCAGATTCATGCGGAAACGATAGGTGAAGGAAAGTACAGAAAGGGTCGGCGTGTGCCGCCACTTCTCATTTGAAGATGCAAAAGTAAGGGATAAATGCTTGGAAAATACTACTTTTGCTTCGAAATCATCATCCTCCCCCTTGGAGAAGCCAAGCATCTTATGAAACAATACCAACAACTCTTGTCGAAAATACTGGCCGACGGTGTGGTGAAGGAAGACCGCACCGGCACCGGCACGAAAAGCATCTTCGGCCACCAGATGCGCTTCGACCTGTCGGAGGGCTTCCCGCTGCTGACCACCAAGAAGCTGCATCTGCGCTCCATCATCCACGAACTGCTTTGGTTCTTGCAGGGCGATACCAATGTGAAGTACCTGCACGACAACGGCGTGCGCATCTGGGACGAGTGGGCTGACGCGCAGGGCGACCTGGGCCACATCTACGGCTATCAGTGGCGTTCATGGCCAGACTACGACGGCGGTCACATCGACCAGATTCGCGAAGTAGTGGAGCAGATACGCCATAATCCCAACTCACGCCGCCTGTTGGTGTCAGCCTGGAACGTTGCCGACCTCGGTCGCATGAACCTGCCCCCCTGCCATCTGCTCTTCCAGTTCTATGTGGCTGAAGGAAAACTGTCCCTGCAGCTCTACCAGCGTTCGGCTGACACCTTCCTCGGAGTGCCCTTCAACATAGCGAGCTACGCCCTGCTGCTGATGATGACCGCCCAGGTGTGTGGTCTGAAACCAGGAGAGTTCATTCATACCACGGGCGATACGCACCTCTACCTGAACCATCTTGAGCAGGCCCGCCTGCAGTTAAGCCGCCAGCCCAGACCCCTCCCACGCATGGTGTTGAATCCTGATGTGAAGGACCTTTTCAGCTTCCGTTACGAAGACTTCCAGCTTGAAGGTTACGACCCCTGGCCGCACATTGCCGCCAAGGTTTCAGTGTAAATCACTAAAACTTGATCATGCTCCCCACCGACTTCCAAATCCAGATGCAGCACCTGCTTGGTCCAGAAGAGGCCCGGCTGCTGTGTGACTCCCTCACCCAGAGCCCTGCGCCAGTCAGCGTGCGGCTAAATGCCCTGAAGCCCCCCGCAGGACTGCCCGCAGCCGAACGGTGTGAAGTGCCCTGGTGCGCACAAGGGCGTTATCTGGCCGAACGGCCCGCTTTTGCCTTCGACCCTTTGTGGCATGCCGGCTGTTATTATGTACAGGAAGCCTCGTCCATGTTTGTCGAACAAGCCTACCGTACCTTGGCGGCAGCCGAAACACCCCGCCGTGTGCTCGACCTCTGCGCAGCACCTGGCGGCAAGAGCACCTTGTGGCGCAGCCTGCTGCCCGAAGGCAGTCTGTTGGTGGCCAACGAGCCCGTCAGGACCAGGTCACAGATTTTGGCCGAGAACCTCACCAAGTGGGGCCACCCCGATGTGGTCTGTACGTCGGCCTACCCCGATGAGTTTGCCGCTTTGGGCGGCTTCTTCGACGTAGTGGCGGCCGACGTGCCCTGTTCCGGTGAAGGCATGTTCAGAAAAGACGCGGGAGCCATAGCCGAATGGAGCACTGCGGCTGTGGAACATTGCGCCGAAAGGCAGTGGCAAATCGTGAACGACGTGTGGCCCTCCCTGCGTCAGGGCGGCTATCTGGTATACAGCACCTGCACCTTCAACCGTCAGGAGAACGAGGACAACGTGTGGCGCATCTGTCAGCAGCTCGGTGCCGAGCCGGTGCCCATCGCCGTAGACCCCACGTGGAACATTGCGGGCGACACCACGGGGCGCGCCCTGCCCGTCTACCATTTCTTTCCCCACCGTGCGCAGGGTGAAGGACTGTTTCTGGCCCTGTTGCGCAAGACGGCCGAAGCACCCGCCTCGCGTGCGCGGCAGGGCAAGCGCCAGGCTGCGGGCAAGAAGGCTGCTGCGCCCGAGGGAAGCCGTGAAGCCAGCCGCTGGCTGACAGACCACACGCAGTTTGAACTGTGGCCCGCCGATGAGGCCCATCTGCTCGCAGTGCGTGCCACCTTGGCCGATGAGGTGAGGCGCATCAGCCAGATTGTGAAGACACTCACCGCTGGCATCCTGCTGGCAGAGCGCAAGGGACGCAAGCTCATTCCGCAACACGCACTGGCCCTCTCCTCACAGCTTCGGTCCGAAGCCTTCCCCCAGGTGGAGCTGTCCCGCACTGAGGCCCTGGCCTATTTGCGCCGCGAGGCTTTGACCTTGCCGCCCGATGCACCGCGCGGTTACGTAGTGCCCGTTTACGACTCCCATCCCCTCGGTTTCCTGAACAATCTCGGGTCGAGGGCCAACAATCTCTATCCCCCGGAATGGCGGCTGCGCAGTGTGCAGGAATAGGCTGTGAGCCGGGATGGCACCTATATATATTATAGGAGTGCTGCCGGGCAGTGCCGGCTGTGTGCAGGTGTGCGGATGAAAAAACTGTGATGTTTTCTTCATATTGTCGAATCTTGCGCTAACTTTGCTTCGCAATTCATCACGGGGAGCGGTACGGCCTCCCCGATTCTCTCCAATAGAATTACTATGCGCGCTATATTGAAAGGTCTTGTGCTGGTTGTGTTGCTGGCAGGGTGTGCCGCCTCTTTGGCTCTGGCCGACGAGGCCAAACACCGGTTTACGCTGGTGATAGATGCCGGACATGGCGGACATGACCCCGGTGCAATCGGTTCCTTCTCCAAGGAGAAGGACATAAACCTGAGTGTGGCACTGGCTTTCGGAAAGTTAGTCGAGGACAATTGTCCCGATGTGAAGGTGGTGTATACGCGCAAGCGGGACGTGTTCGTTCCCTTGCAGCGAAGAGCCGACTTGGCCAACGATCACAAGGCCGACCTCTTTGTCTCCATACACACCAATGCCCTGCCCGGCGGAAAGGCGGCCTATGGCTCGGAGACCTACTCACTCGGTATGGCCAGGGCCAATGAGAACCTCGCTGTGGCCAAACGCGAAAATGCAGTCATTACGCTCGAAAGCGACTACCAGCGCACCTACGAGGGCTTCGCCCCCGACAAGGCCGAGAGCTACGTGATATTCGAAATCATGCAGGACCGCTACATGCGGCAGAGCGTGGACCTGGCCCAGTGCATCCAAAAGCAGTACAAGCGGGAGGGCCGTCCCGACAAGGGCGTGCATCAGGCCGGCTTCCTGGTGCTGCGCAACACGTCGATGCCGTCCGTGCTGACTGAGCTGGGCTTTATCTCCACACCGGCCGAGGAGCAGTACCTGAACTCTCCCAAGGGCGTGTCGGAACTGAGCCGCAGCCTCTACAACGGCTTTCTGGCTTACCGCCGGTTGCACGACCGCACCGCGCACGACCTGCCGCCTGACTTGCCCACCTTGACTGCGGACCGCCCCACACATAGTTCCACCGAAGCAGAGAGCGATGAGGAAGTGGCCGTGGTGCCTGTACCCACTGTGCCGACAGCGCGCCGCACGGACGCGAAGCCTGCGCCTGCCGCGCAGTCAAAGCCTGCAGGCGGACAAGCCGATGGCAAGCCGGAGGCTGGCCAGAAGCCCTCCTCCCCGGCGAAGAAACAGGCCGCGCCTAAGGAAAAGCAGTCGCCAACGGTCTCTTCAAAACAGGCCGACAGCGCGAAGAAGCCTGCTGAACCGGCGAAAAAGCCTGCCGCCAAGGACAAGCAATCTGCCGCCAAGGACAAGCAACCTGCCGCCAAGGACAAGCAGCCTGCTGCCAAGGGCAAGCAGACAGCTGCCAAGGACAAGCCGCAGGCTTCGTCGAAGCCGGCCCAGAAGAAGCAGTCGGCGGCCAAAGGCCCTAAGGTGCAGTACCGCGTGCAGGTAGGTGCCGGCAAAAGGGACATCTCGCCCAAGGACAGCCAGTTCAAAGGCCTGGCCGTTACCCGTGTGAAGGAGGGAAGCCTCTACAAGTTCTTCTATGGCAACTATTCCACCTATGCCGAGGCCAAGAAGGGCCTGCGCACGGTACAGGCCAAAATGCCCGAAGCCTATCTGGTGGCTTATGTCGACGGCAAGCCCGTTTCGGTGGCCGATGCCAGGAAGCAGGAGAAATAAACGTAAACATCGCTGAACGCAATAGCATGAAGAAGGAAACGAAAATCGCACTGACTGCCGTGGTGGCTTTGGTGCTGCTGTTTGTGGGAATCAACTTCCTGAAGGGCATCAATGTGTTTCAGGCTACAAACACCTACTACGTGAAGTTCAAGGACGTGGCCGGGCTGGCTGTGTCAAACCCGGTATATGCCAACGGCTACCCCGTAGGCATTGTGCGCACCGTGAGCTACGATTACCAGCGGGGCGAAAGCGTGGTGGTCGGCATTGAACTGGACGATGCCATGCGCGTGCCCAAGCACACCCGCGCAGAACTCGAAACCGAACTGATGGGCGGCGTGAAGATGCTCTTGGTGCTCGGCCCCAATCCGGCTGAGGTGATAGCCCAGGGTGACACCATATCGGGAGGTATGCACGAGGGGGCCATGGACAAACTGCAGGCCATGGTGCCGGCTATCGAAAAGATGATGCCCAAGCTTGACTCCATCATGACCAACATAAACCGCCTGACGGGCGACCCGGCCCTGGTGCAGGTGTTGCACAATACGGCTGCCATGACCAACGACCTCAGGCAGATGGCCAGCCAGATGAACGACATGATGCAGCGCGACATACCTCAGGCCATGGCCAACATGAACCGCACCATGGCCCATGCCGAACAGATCACGGCACGGTTGGCAGAACTCGACGTGCAGCACACGCTCCAAAGTGTCGACGCCACCTTGCAAAGCACCAAGCAGCTGACCGACCAGCTGGCCTCGACCACCTCGTTCCTCGACGGCAAGCTGCGAAGCACGGACAACACGCTGGGCCTGTTCCTCAACGACCGCGGAGTCTATGACAACCTGAACGCCACGCTCAGTCATTCCGATTCGCTGATGATGGACCTCAAGGCCCACCCCAAACGTTACGTACACTTCTCTATCTTCGGCAGGAAGGACAAATGAAACGATGTGTCAGTGATTAAGTATTGGTGATTGAGTTACGTTTAGCGTGGTGGAACTTTCTGCCTGTCAAGGAGCAATACTATGACCTGGTCGCTAATGCTTCATCACTATTGGTAGGTTCTATAAATTAGCTTTGATGGGATTTTGCTCTATCTTCGAGCAGATTCCTTTGTAAGGGTGAAGCTGCATAGCGAGCTATGGTGCAAGCACTTACAAAGAAAGATGCCAAAGAGAGGGTAAAAGACCACAAAGGTAATTCCATAGAGAATAGTAATTAATAGAACCTACCTATTATCTGTAGGACATATGGATTCAACCCCACACACACTTTGGCAGAAATGTCTGGACATCATACGCCAAACGGTGCCTGAACAGCACTTCAGAGCATGGTTTGAGCCGTTGGAACTCGTCAGCTTCCAAGCCGACGAGCTGCTGCTGTGTGTGCCAAACCAGTTCTTCTGTGAATATTTCGACCAGCATTATGCCGCCTATCTGATGCGCGCCATGAATGCCGTGTGTGGTGGCAGGGTAAGGTTGAACTACAAGCTCAAGCCCGCTCCCGTGCAGAATGCGACCAACGAGCCGCTGCTTGTGGTGCGCAACGATGCCGGGCAGAACCGTAAGGGCAATCCGCAGGCAGCCCCCAAGCCGGCTCCTGTTGATCCCCAACTCAATCCGCGTTACACCTTTGAGAACTTCGTGGAAGGAGCGAGCAACAAGCTGGCCCGCAGTGTGGGCATCAGCATCGCCGAAACTCCGGGCAAGATAGCCTTCAACCCCTTCTTCCTCTATGGTCCGAGTGGAGTGGGGAAGACCCACATGGTCAATGCCATCGGTGTGCGTATCCGTGAGCTCTATCCGGAGAAGCGCGTGCTCTTCGTGTCGGCCCATGTGTTCAAGACCCAGTTCACCGATTCGGTCATCCACAACACGCAGAACGAGTTCATCAACTTCTACCAGACCATCGATGTGCTCATCATCGATGACATCCAGGAAATAACCACGGCCAAGACGCAGCAGTCTTTCTTCCACATCTTCAACCACCTGCAGCAGAACAACCGGCAGATAATCATCACCTGTGACCGTCCGCCCGTGTTGCTCGAAGGCATGGAAGAGCGTATGCTGACCCGTTTCAAGTGGGGCATGACGGCAGAGATGGAAAAGCCCGACACCCAGCTGCGCCGCGACATCCTGGTGTCCAAGATCCGGAAGGACGGTCTGGTCATACCGCCCGAGGTGGTGCAGTACATAGCCCAGCATGTGGAGAGCAGCGTGCGTGAGCTCGAAGGCATCATCAACTCCATTATGGCCTATTCGGTGGTGGACAACTGCGAGATAGACCTGCAGCTCACCCAGCGTATAGTGGCTCGCGCCGTAAACTTGGAGCAGAAGGGCCTTTCGGTCGACGATATCATCTCGGCCGTATGCAATCGCTACGGTGTGAAGGCCAAGGAACTGATGTCGAAGAGCCGCAAGCAGGCAGTGGTGCTGCCCCGCCAGTTGGCCATGTACCTGATACACAAGTATACCGACATGTCCTACAGCCAGTTGGGCCGCCTTTTCGGCAAACGCGACCACAGCACGGTGCTCTACGCCTGTAACCAGATGGCCCACCGCATATCGGTTGACAAACAGTTCCGCCGCGAAGTGGAGGAGCTCGAAGCTGCGCTCAAGAGTAGCGGCGGCCGATAAGGCAGTTAAAGCCTTCAGGACTGCCTGACGCAGGCCAAGGTGTACGTCATCGCCCGCTCCTGCTGTTCGCTTAGCTGTTTTTTTTGAAAAAAAGTGGGGAAAAAATTTGCCCAATCAGCCAAAAGTCGTACTTTTGCACCCGTATTCGCGAAGCGGAGCTTCCGAAGCCCTTTGATTGGGGTATGGTGTAATGGTAACACTGCAGATTCTGGTCCTGCCTT
>CAMBOH010000088.1 GCA_945869305.1 uncultured bacterium | reverse complement strand
CATTGTACTAAAATTTGATGGTTTTTTGGTCAACCTATTTCAGTACAAGACAAGCTTTGGGGAACGTAAATTACCGCGAATGGTCGTAAATATTCATCCGATTACAGGCGACGGTGCACTGGGAGAGCAGGCATTCTGCCTGCTCTTTTCGTTGAAGCAGGCAGGATGCCTGCTCTCCCAGTGCCTTGAACGCTTGAAAACAATAAGCCAAAACGGTCTCTTCACAAGGGCTGTCTCTGGCAAAAATAAAGGAAAAACTGAGGCTGGGCCAGTCGTGACGACTCGGCGGATTGTCGCGCCGGAGCCTGGACTAGTGTGTCATGAACCAGGAGGGTCGAAGAGAGCGTAGCCGCTGAAGGCTGTCTGCACGGCTGAACCTTTCTGAAGGGTTTGAAAACAAAACCCTTCAGCCAGTTTCATTCTGAGTATCAACAATAATGATGGGTTGGCTGAAGGGTTGAACGATTTTTACAAGGATAAAATACGCGTATATATAGGGCGACACATCCTTAGAAGTATGCTGTAAATCCGGCATCCGGGTTGGCTTCATTGCGCTCACTTGCACTATCTTTAGATAAGACAGGCTGCGCTCAGCAATGAATCTCAAGCGAGCTTGGCTTTTTACGCTCACTTGCACCATCTTTGGATAAGACAGGCTGCGCTCGGCAAAAAGCTCAAGCGAGCTTGGCTTTTTACGCTCACTTGCACTATCTTTGGATAAGACAGGCTGCGCTCGGCAAAAAGCACAAGCGAGCTTGGCTTTTTACGCTCACTTGCACTATCTTTGCCACGCAAGAAACTTAAATCAAAATCAATATGAAGAAATTCTTTCTGTTTGTGGCCGGACTCTTCTCGGTCTGTTCGGCCCTGCACGTACAACCAGTGCATGCCCAGGAAAGCAGGCTTACGCTCGAAGATATTACGGGCGGAAAGTACTTCCCGCAATATGTTTACGGGGTATACCCCATGCTGGACGGCGAAAGCTACACGCAACTGTCGCCCGACAACAAGCGCATCATACGCCGCTCCTTCAAGAACGGCAAAGAGCTGGGCGTGGTGTTCGACGTTGACGACGCACGGGGTGACCAAAAGCTGAACGGCATTGACGGCTACATCATGTCGCCCGACGAGAAACGCATTCTCCTGCGCACTGAAACACGGATGATCTACAGACGCTCCTACACGGCGGTCTACTATATCTATGACGTGGCAAACAAGACCTACACGCCCCTCTCTGACGGCGGACCGCAGCAGGCTCCCATCTTCTCGCCCGACGGCAACGTCATAGCCTTCGCACGCGAAGGTAACCTGTACTTGGTCAAGCTCCTCTTCGGCAATGCCGAGAGCCAGGTCACCAAGGACGGAAAGCGGGGCGAAGTGCTCAACGGCATACCCGACTGGGTGAACGAGGAGGAATTTTCGACCAACCGCAGCTTCGACTTCTCGGCCGACAGCAAGGTGCTGGCCTGGGTGCGCTACGACGAATCGAAGGTGCCCGTCTACCCCATCCAGGAATATAAAGGGGCCTACCCCACCCTGAGCCAGAATGACGAATATCCCGGTGAGTTCCGCTACAAATATCCCGTGGCCGGTGCCCCCAACAGCCGCGTGACAGTCATGACCTTCGACATCAAGAACCGCGTGACGCGCACGCTGAAACTGCCGCTCGACTCCGATGGCTATGTGCCCCGCATCCAGTTCACGCCTCAGGCCGACAAACTGGCTGTGGTGACGCTCAACCGCCACCAGAACCGCATGGACATCTACATGGCCAACCCGCTCTCGACAGAGTGCAAGCTGGCCGTGCGCGAAGAGAACGAACGCTACATCGGCGAGCAGGCCTACGGCAGCCTGAAGTTCTACGGCAACCACTTTGCCTACATCTCTGACCGCAGCGGCTACAGACACATCTACTGGTACAACCTGACGGGACAGCTCGAACGGCAGGTCACCAAGGGCAACTACGATGTGAGCGACTTCTACGGCTATGACCCGCAGACGGCCCGCTTCTATTATGCCTCCCATCAGGAAAGCCCCACCCGCACCGCAGTCTACTGTATGGACGCCAAAGGGCGCGAGCGCAAGCTGTCGACCGAAACCGGCACCAACCAGGCAACCTTCAGCACTTCGCTGAAATACTTCCTGAACGTTCACTCGTCGGCCCAACAGCCTCCCGTCACCACGCTGCGCCAGGCTGCCGACGGCAAGCTGCTCAGCACCATGCTCGACAACGAGGAACTCAAGCAGAAGGTCACCCCCCTGCTGGGCCAGAAGGAGTTCTTCTCGTTCACGACCTCCGAGGGCGTAACGCTGAACGGCTGGATGGTCAAGCCCCGCGACTTCGATGCTTCGCGAAAGTACCCTGTCATCATGTACCAGTACTCTGGCCCTGGGTCGCAGGAGGTGAAGGACTCCTGGAACATGGGCTTCTATCCCGGCGCAATGTATGAGAGCTACATGGCCGACCAGGGCTTTGTCTTCGTGTGTGTGGACGGTCGCGGTACAGGCGGACGCGGTGCCGACTTCGAGAAGTGCACCTATCTGAAGCTGGGCGAACTCGAATCGGCCGACCAGGTCGAAGCCGCCCTCTATCTGGGCTCCCTGCCTTGGGTCGACAAGGACCGCATAGCCATCTGGGGCTGGAGCTTCGGCGGCTTCAACACGCTGATGTCCATGAGCGAAGGTCGCAACGCATTCTGCGCCGGCGTGGCTGTTGCCGCCCCGACCAACTGGAAATACTACGACACGGTCTACACCGAACGTTATATGCGCACACCGCAGGAGAACGCTGCCGGCTATGCCACCAACCCCATACAGCGCGCTGCCAACCTACACGGCGACCTGCTGCTGATTCATGGCACTGCCGACGACAATGTACACTTCCGCAACTTTGCCGAGGTGAGCGAGGCATACGTACAGCTGGGCAAGCCCTTCCGCCAGCAGGTCTACACCAACCGCAACCATTTCATCCAGGGCGGCAACACGCGTCTGCACCTGTTCCGGACCATCAGCGACTTCTTTGTCGAAAAAATGACAAAGCACTAAGCACATCCATTACAGTCCCCACACAAACAAAGTTGAAGAGTCAGCCTGCATGACCTGCAGGCCAGACCCTTCAACTTTTCATTCGGAGTCAAGACTGGCTCAACCTCATTTAGCCTTCCTGTAGCCGCACTTGGGGCAAACGCCCTCTTCGTTCAGCGAAATGCCGCACAGGGGGCAACGGTCAATGCTGCGGTTCACGGGGAACTCAGCCGTGGCGGCATTCACACCGCTGGTGAAGGTGATCTTGGCAATGTTCAGCTTGTCCTTCAACAGCTCATAGACAATCTTGATCATGCCCTCTACGGTCATCGTTTCCTTGGTCACAACCAGACGGCAGTCCGGATAAGCCGTAGCCAGCTCCGTTTTGAAAGCCTCGCCCTTCATGGTGTTGCGCGGATGTCCGTTGCGTATGCCCTGCTTGTCATACACATCGAGGATGGCAGGCAGCAGCGGGTCGTCCTCGCGCAGGATGAGCGCGTGGTCAAAGTTCTTCAGCACGTCCCAGGCAACCTTCTGGATTTCGTTGCAGGGATATACCATGTTTACGCCGGGTTCGATGGTGTCTTCCACCTCAAGGGTCAACACACCGGTGTGGCCGTGCAGATACTGGGCTTCGCCCTGAAAACGATAGAAACGGTGGGCGTACTGGAGGTCGAAAGTGGTGATACTTCTCATGTCGATTGAATTTAAGGAGTTAAGCGAATGTGGATTTTTGATGTGGCAAAGGTCGATAAAAAAAACATTCCGTGCAACAGAAAAAAACGATAAACTGATAGAGCACATCTATCATTGGACACTGCGTGAGTAATAGAATGGAGGATAAGGCTATGAGGCGATAAGGTTATAACACCACTATTTGAGCGGACAACAAGCCCGTTGCTCCATGTGTGACCTTATAACCTCATAACCTTATCACTAAAAGTCACTTAATCACTACATAACTCAGACCCCATGACCCTCCAACAATTAGAATATCTCGTGGCAGCCGACCGCCTGCAACACTTTGGCCGTGCAGCCCAAGCCTGCAACGTAGCCCAACCCACGCTCAGCGCCATGCTCCAAAAGCTCGAAGCCGAGCTGGGTGTCAAGCTCTTTGACCGCTCTGCACGATCGGTGAGAACCACCGACATCGGCTTGAAAGTAGTGCAGATGGCCAAACGCACACTGCAGGCAGCCGAAGGAGTAAGACAGGTGGTGCAGGAAGAGACCCACCAGCTGGGCGGCATCTTCCGCTTGGGCATCCTGCCCACCATAGGCCCCTACCTGCTACCGCGCTTCTTCGCCCAGCTCGGGAAACAGCTTCCCGAGCTCGACCTACGTGTTACCGAACTGAAGACCGATGCGCTCAAGCAGGCCTTGACCGATGGCGACATCGATGCTGCCATACTGGCCGATGTCGAAGGGCTGGAAGGCTTCAACAAGCAAACGCTCTTCTACGAGCAGTTCATGGCCTATGTGGCTGAGGGAGACGCCCTGTCCAACCTGGGCAGCATACGCACCTTCGACCTGCGACACGAATCACTCTGGCTGCTCGAAGAAGGCCACTGCTTCCGCGACCAGCTGGTCCGCTTTTGCAGTCTGGAATCGGCCGCACCGAGCCGGCGCTGCTACACGCTGGGGAGCATCGAAACCTTCATGCGCATGGTCGAAGCCGGGCTGGGCGTCACCTTCATACCCGAACTAGCCCTGCAGCAGCTGACTGCCTCGCAGCGCAAGTTGGTACGACCCTTCGCCCTGCCCATTCCCACACGCCAAGTCATACTCATCACCCCACCCCACTTTGTGCGCACAAGCATCACCGACATACTGGCAGAGCGCATACGCCAATGCGTGCCACGCGAAATGCTGAAGCTCAACAACACTGAGCAAAGGGTGTGAACCGAGACACGAGTCTGGCCGCACCTCCAGACTTCCCTCCTGTCGGAACAATCGTCATGAAAAGCCAAATAAATTAAGCATTGCTGACACCTTGTCCGCACATTGCCGGCTGGCACGACGGTTGCACCTCATGCAGCATGAAGGCGGCAAGCCCAAGGGCAACAGCCTTCAGCCACATTCATCAACAACCATTTAAAATAGGAGGTTATTATGTTACCTGTTATGAGTTCAAACAATTGGTTCCCTACCCTGTTCAACGAGTTTTTCAACAATGACTGGATGCCGGGCACAAAAACGACCGCTCCTGCCATCAACGTGAAGGAAAACCACAGCGAATACACCATGGAGTTTGCTGTTCCGGGCATCAAGAAGGATTTCTGCAGGGTCAACCTCAATGCCGACGGCAATCTGGAAGTGACCATCGAGAACAAGATGGAGCACAAGGAAGAAAACAAGAAGGAGCACTACTTGCGGCGCGAGTTCAGCTACTCCAATTACCAGCAGGTCTACGTGCTGCCCGAAGATGTACAGAAGGAGCACATTGCTGCCAAGGTCAACGACGGCGTGCTCTCCATCACCTTGCCGAAGGTAGCCAAAGAGGAGACCAAGAAGATTCAACGTCAGATTGAGATTGCATAAACCCATACACCAATAGCAAAAGGCTGTTCCCTGTTTTGTCAGAGAACAGCCTTTTTTGCTGGATAAAGGCTCAGGCTTGCTTGAGCTTTCTGCCGGACGCAGCCTATCTGATGTAAAGGACATACACTCGTACTTGAAATCCAGGCGACCTATACTTTCCAGATTCCTCTCCCGGATTTCACGCTTTTACCCCTCCTGCACCTCCTCGCAGGCTACCATTTCCACGCCCTTGTACACCACATAGACCTTGTGGAGCCGGGTATGGCCGATGTGCTCATTGACTTTCACCGTGTCGGCATAGCGGCATACCTGCGCCTGGGCTTCCCGGACGGCCCTGGCCACCTGATCGTCGGTGGAATGGCTCTTCAGGTACTTCAGCTCAATGATGTAGGAATGCTCCATATCGGTGAAGATCTCGCAATGCGGACACAGGAAGATGTCGGCGTAGCCGCCCTGGTTGTCCAGCTCGGATATGGGACGGTAAAAGCGGCACTGGCTGGTCAGGGCCAGCGTGTAGCCATGCACAAACGCTTCGCCCTTCTGGCGGTCGCGCTGGGAGGAATAGGTGTAGATGCTGTCGGCGATGTACTGGAAGAAGGGCTTGAAGGAACCGTCGTAGGCCATGTCCTCTTCCAGCTGGCCGAGGCGGTAGCTGTCGGAGTGGAGGTGGTTGTCGTGGTAATTGTCGAGCAGGTAGGTATAGATCTGCTCGCGCACCACCTCGTTGGGGATGACGAACCTGGGACTGCCCCGGTGAAGGCCGCCGATGGTCACCAGCCCAAAGTAGTAGAGCAGGCTGACGAAGTTGTCTTCCTTCGCGATGTCCTCGGCTGGGAAGCCTTCCTTCAGCTCTCCCGTCACGAAACCCTTCGACACCAGTGTCTGGATGAGGGAGGCATCGTGAGCGAACTCCTTGTCCTTGCGGATGAGCATACGGAGCTTGTTGTAGTCCACCCGGATGTTCTCGTCGAGCATCCTGCCCGGAATGCGACACCGGTTGTCGATATACTTATACAGGAAGGAAAGCACCATGTTGGAGTTGTACATGGTGGTTTCGCCGTAGGCTTCCTCAGCGAAGCAATAGTTGTCGTAGTAGGGCTTCATGATCTCGATGAGCTCGTCCACTGTGTGGTGGAACTCATGGACGGAGGCATAATAGGAGAGCATCTGGCGCACTTCCTGTTCGGTGAAGCCCACCATCTCGTTGAAGCCGTAGGCCAGGGAGTAGTTCGTGCCGATGTTGAAGCCGCTGGTAAGGTCGTCGAGCGTCACGGGGCTGACACCGGTCACGAAGACACGCTCTATGGACGAGTAAGTACCCGACTTGATGGTGTCGAAGAAGGTGCGCAGGTAGCCCGTGCCGTGCGTCTCGCCCTTGTATTCGTCCAAGCGGGTGGCATCGGAGAGGATATGGTTCGTGAAGTGGTCGTACTCGTCGATGAAAAGGTAGATTTTCAGTCCAGCCTTATAACATTCCTCGTACAGATAATCCAACTGTTCTACGCATCCATCCTTCTTGTTCATTTCTTCCCTGACACCCTCTGGCAGAAGTTTCGCATACCTGTCGCAGAAAGAATTGAAGCGCGTGTTGCAATGTGCGTCCATCGAACTGCGGTAATTGCCCAGGTCGGCATTGATGACGGCAAAGTTGAGGTAGATGATGAGATACTTGTTGTGGTTTGGCGTAGGGTGCTGGCCGATGTAGAGGTCGCCGTAGAGCCGCTCGAACTTGTCGGCTGCGTTGATGTCGTAGTAATGGTGCAGCATCGAAAGGGTGAGGCTCTTGCCGAAACGGCGCGGACGGATGAAGAAGAAGTACTTGTTGGCTTCTTCCACTTTCTCGATGAACCGGGTCTTGTCGACGTAGTAGCAGTCGTCCTCGCGTATTGCCACGAAGTTCATCATGCCGTAGGGTATGCGCTTTGCCTTTACTTTTGAGGTCATTTCTTCCATAGTCAGAGAGATTTTCATTCCACTTCCTCGCAGGCTACCATTTCCACGCCCTTGTACACCACATAGACCTTGTGGAGCC
>CAMBOH010000087.1 GCA_945869305.1 uncultured bacterium | reverse complement strand
GCTGGGCCAAGCGTGACAACCCGACGGATTGCTGCGCCGAAGCCTGGACTTGCAGACCATCAATCAAGAGTGCCCGGAAAAGCGTGGCTGAAGGGTTGGCTGAAGGGTCTGAAGGGTTTGAAATCCAAACCCTTCAGCCTGTTTCCGCCTGAGTATCAACGGGAATGAAGGATTGGCTGAAGGGTTGAAGGTTTTTTGCGGCTTTAAAAAAGCGTATGTAAAGGTAAGCGGATACGCTTACGCAACAGGTGACGATATTAGGTTGGATTGCATCACCTACCTGGCATAAGGTCTGTCCATGCCGATAATGAACGTAGCGTTGTAGCCACGGAGCGGATGTTCCCTAAGCGCCAAGGTCATGTTTTGCATCATCAGAATCTGGCGGGAAAGCGAGAGGCCGATGCCCGTGCCCGAGGGTTTGGTCGTGAAGAAGGGAATGAACATTTCGCGCGCCACGTCGTCGGGGATGCTGTGGCCGTTGTTGCTCACATACAGTCGGTCAGTCCATTTCACTTCCATTCTGTCGGCTTCGGCCTCGATGGCATTCTTGGTGAGATTGATGAACACCTGGCGGAGCAGTCCCTCGTCGGCCTTAATGATGATGTGAGCAGGAATGGCAATATACCATTGGAGCTGGGGATAGAGTGCGGCGATGCCCTCGCAGAAGGCCATGAGCTGCACGTCGCCCCATACCGGTTCCTGCAACTGCGTGAGCTTGCGATAGCTGTTGACAAAGGTTGCCAAGTCGGAACTCGTGTCGTGGATGGCACGGATGCCTTCTTCGAAGGGCGAGCCTTGGATGTCAGTATTTTGCAGGCAGGCTTGGCTGACGGAGAGGATGGGAGTCATGGCGTTCATGATTTCGTGAGTCAAGACCCGAGTAAGACGTTGCCATGCCTCTACCTCATTGTGTGCCACGAGTTGCTGGATTTCCTGTCCCATGCCGTTGAGCGCTTCCTGCAATGCCTTTTCGCCAAACAGCAGGCCGCGGGTGGGCAGGCGGAACGCAAAGTCTCGATGGCGTATGGCATCGCGCATGGTCTGCGCCCTTTCCCTAAGCACACATTGGTGGTGGTACACGCCGTAGGCAATGCCCGCAACCAAGAGGGTCGCAAGAATGATGAGGTATAACATTCTGAAGCCTTTCTTAAAAGTGCGCCATGGCAAAGCTCAAACAAGTTTGGCTTTGCTCATCTGGCTTGACGAAATCGTTCTTATTTATCCCTGCATTTGTTGTAGAGTGTCTGCCGTGTGATTCCCAATAGTTCAGCAGCCCGGCTCATGTTGCCCCGGCACCTGTCCACGACCATCTTCACGTGCTGCTTTTCTACCTGGTCGAGCGGCACCACTTCCTTGCTGTGGTCGACGGCATCCTTCAGCACGCGTATGAGTTCATCGTTGTCCCAGGGTTTGGTCACGAAATCCACCGCCCCGTTCTTCAGCCCCCTCACGGCGAGTTTGATGTCGGCATAGGCCGTCATGAGCACCACGGGGATGTCCGGGTGCTTGCGGTGAACGGCCGAGAGCCAAATCATGCCCTCCTGGCCCGAGTTTGTTCCGTGGGCGAAGTTCATGTCGAGCAGTATCACATCGATGTGCTCCTGCTGCAAGGTGGCGAGCATGGCCTCGGGCGTGGTGAGTGTGACGATGCGCCCGAAGGTATTTTTCGTACAAATCTTTACCGCCGTGAGGATGCTGGAGTTGTCGTCCACCACGAGCAGCGTACCGTAGTTGTTGTTCATGGGAGTTCTTAAAAGTGCGTTTTCTATTCGCAGGACAAAAATAGGCCGTTTCTGTATTGTGCGCAAGACTACACGGGGTTTTCTGGTGAAGGCAGGCGATGAGTGGATGATTTTCATACAGCGGAGTGTATGATTATCATACAATCGAATGCTGAGGGAAGGCAAAACCTTTTCTGTCTTGTTGCCTGACCCTACTTTTGCCGCAAAACCTCTCGCCCATGAAACAGAAAAGCGCGTTACTATTGCTTGTCGCCATCCTTTGCTCAAGCCACGTGGCGGCGAAGGAGGCCGACACCTTGGTGCTGGGCCTTCGGGATGTCATTGCCCTGGCCCGGCAGCAGTCGCCCTCGGCCCAGAGCGCACGCAACGCCTTTCTGTCGGCCTATTGGAACTACCGCTATTTCCGCGCCAACCAGCTGCCCTCCGTTACGCTCTCTTCCGCCCCTTATATAAATAAGGAAATGAACAAGATTGCGCAGCCCGACGGCACAGCGCAGTTTCTGCAGCAAAACCAGTTTGGCGCAGACCTCACGCTCAAGGTCAGCCAGCAGGTCAGTTGGACGGGCGGCAGCTTCTTCCTGAAGAGTACGCTCAACCGCATTGATGAGTACCGGCAGCACACCACGGCCTACAGTTGCCAGCCGCTGCTCATTGGATACGAGCAGAGTCTCTTTGGCTACAACCCCCAAAAGTGGGACAGGCGCATCGAACCTATCCGCTACCGCGAGGCCAAGAAGCGGTATGCCGGAATGCTCGAAACGATTTCGGCCAATGCCTGCGACCACTTTTTCGCACTCGCCACGGCCCAGGCCACACTGGACATGGCGCGTCAGAACTTTGCTGCGGCTGACACACTTTATAGTATGGCACAAGGCCGCTACGAAATAGGTACCATCACCCAAAACGAGATGCTCCAGCTCGAAATCAACAGGCTCAATGAGGAGACCAACGTGATGGATGCCGAAATCGAACTGATGGAAACGGCCCAGCGGGTGCGTTCGTTTCTCGCACTGCCACCCACTGCGGAGCTCCGGCTCATCCTCCCCGACAGCGTGCCGCCCTTCCAAGTCTCCCTGCCGCAGGCCATGCAGTTCGCTCTGGCAAACAGCTATGTGCCCGAGTACTACCGGCGCATCCAGAAGGAGAGCGAAAGCAACCTCTCGCAAGCCAAGGCCAACCGGGGCTTCCGCGCCGACCTCTACTTGCAGTTCGGCCTGTCCCAGACGGGGAGCGAGCTGCGCGGCGTGTACCGCAACCTCATGAATCAGGAATATGCCGGCATCTCACTCTCCATTCCCTTGCTCGACTGGGGGCGCGGGAAGGGTAAGGTAAAGGTGGCCCAATCGCAATTGGCCCTCACGCAGACCGAAGTGGAGCAGGGCATGGCGGGCTTCAGGCAGACGGTACAGGAACTGGTCCTTCAGTTTAACATGCAGGCCCGCAAGGTCCGCATGGCCTCGCTCACCGACCAGCGCGCCGAACAACGTCACCGCATAGCCCAACGCCTCTACATCCTGGGGCGCAGCAGCATTCTCGACCTCAATGCGGCGGTGAGCGAGAAGAATGCGGCCAAACTGGGCTACGTCCGTACGCTAAAAACCTACTGGAACCTCTACTACACCCTGCGCAGCCTGACGGCCTACGACTTTGAATTGAATGCCCCTCTGACGGAACAAATCCCCCTCTAAATTATAGTACAATGAAACAAAAACAACTGATGACCCTCTTCCTCGGCGGCCTCCTCTTCCTGGCTGCTCCCGCCTACGCCCAGCGCACCATCAAGAATCCCAAGGCATTGGGCTGTCTGAATGTGTTGGACGGCGAACTGAAAGCACGCGAGGTGGTGTTTGCCGACACGGCCACCACGATTGCATTCACACTGGATTATCCCGCAGGCAACAATTTTCGCATCTCCAGCACCTGCTATTTGGTGGACGAAAACAACCGCCGCTATCCCGTGCGTTCAGCCGAAGGCTTGCCTTTGGACGCATGGATGACTTCGCCCGCCTCCAGAACCACCGACTTCAAGCTGCATTTCGAGCCCCTGCCGAAGCGCACGCGGGTGTTCGACTTCTTCGAGTACGACGGTCGGGGAGCCTTCATGCTCCAGGGCATCCACGATGGTAAGCGCAAGCTGAAGATAAAGACGTTGGAGGAACTGGCTGGCGCGAATGCCTACACCGCTCCGGCCGACTGGTTCACGACCGACAGCGTGACCCTTCGCGGACGCATCGAGGGCTATAGCCCCGAAGCTGGATTTCCCACCCAGCTCGAACTGTCCTACACAAGCTTATTCGATAAGGACGAACTGGTTATGGTGGCCGACATACGCCCCGACGGTACGTTTGAAAAGCGATGGGAGGTGGACCATCCCAAACAGCATTCGTTCCGTTGGGACAAGGCATTGCCGGGCATGAGTTATCTCGAAGTGTTTGCCCGACCCGGCGACACCATCGACGTGACCGTGCGCCGCGGCGAAGACGGGCTGTATCGCTGCATTTACCATGACGGCAGTAGCCAGGCGGTGGAGCGATGGCTGAAGTCGGGTCTGAATCTTGGCGGATTTCCATCGCGCATGTACCGTTTCAAGGGTACGCCGGGCGAGGCTGAAGCCCTGGCCGAAAAGTTGTGGAAGCTCATGACCTACCGCCTGCAGACGGAGGCCGCTCGCCACAAATTCACGCCAATGGAAATGCAGTTGGCAATGGCTGATGCACAGGTGCAATATGCCATGGACGTGATGGACTACGCCCTCGGAAAAATGTTTAACATGGAAATGGTGACTGCTGCCGACAGTGCCGTGCATGCCACGCTGCGCGACACGGCATTCTACGGCCGGTTGCTCCGCCGCATAGACTTCGACAATCCGCTGCTCATGGCCAGCGGCTACTACGACATCCTGCTCAACCGCATACAGTATGCCTGGCCCGTAACCGGTGCAGACGGCCCCGTAGAAATCACGGACGAAATCGGCCCATGGTCCAATACACCCGAAAGCATCTTGAAGGAAATGGAAGACCGTTATGCCACGTGGAACGGCATGATGGGCAGCACGAAGAATAGCCTCATGGCTCAAATGTGCAACTATCAGGAGATGTTGGGCGATTACACATTGTGGCGTGTAAATGAAATCAGTAAGGACAAAGTGCTGGCCGACCCCAAGCTCAGCGAGGAGGAGCGCAAACAGCAGGCCGCAAGCGTGCCCTGCCTGAGCAACGTGTTTCCCCGCTATGTGGCATCGTTCTCCCACGAAGCCCTGCGCCGCCATGCCGAACAGTTCCACGCAGCCCGTCAGGCCAAGGCCTCCTTCGCGTCCCCCCTGCCCGAAGGCCAGCCTGCCGCACTCATCCGTTCGCTCCAGGCGCGCTACCCCGGCCGCTACTTGGTGGTTGACTTCTGGGGTATGGGGTGCGGCCCTTGTCGCGGTGCCATTCAGAGCAGCAAGGAGCTGCGCGCGGAGATTGCGAAGCGCGACGACGTAAAACTCGTGTTCATCGCGGGCGAAGAAACAGCCGAAGGTAGCGAGGCTTACCATAAATATGTGAAGGAATGGCTCGCCGACGAGGAAACCATTTGCATTCCGGACACCGAGTTCAGCCGCCTGCAAGAGTATTTCCGCTTCAACGGCATCCCGCACTACGAAACCATCACGCCCGACGGCCGGCGCGTGGGCGAGGAGTACCGCATCAACGGCTTGTACAACTTCAAGTTCGAAATGGAGCGGCTCCGCGCGGCTGGACTGTGAAATCTTTAGGTATATTCTTGAGAAATTAAAAAGCCAAAGAAAGACACACGAACATGGACATCCCACGCAAGCCCCGCCCTTGGTACGTCAAGTATCTCTATCCCATGCTGGCCGGCACCGCCTTTCTGGCCTTTGCCACCTATATGATTGTCCTTTCGTTTAGCCCGCGCAGGCTTCGGCTCGACAGCGAAACCTGTCGCGTGGCCGATGTGGCAAACGCGCCCTTCAGGGAGTTTGTCGATGTAGAGGGAATCGTGCAGCCCATCCAGACCGTGCAGGTCAATGCGCTGGAAAGCGGATTTGTAGAACGCATTGTGGCCGAAGAGGGAACCATGCTCCAGGCGGGCGACACCATCCTGATACTGTCCAATCCCGAACTGCTCCGCTCCACCTTCGACGAACAGGAGGAATGGCAGAACAGCGAGCGCAACTACCGGGAGCAAGAGATCGAAATGCAACAGAAATCCATCACCCTGCGCCAGCAGGCACTCGATGCCGAACACCAAATGGCAGCCCTCGACAAGTCGCTCCGGCAAAGCCGCGAGGAGTTTCGCATGGGCATCAAGAGCAAGGCTGAATTGGACGTGGCCGAGGAGGAGTACAGGTATCAGCTGAAAAGGACAGGGCTGCAGATGGAGAGCCTCCGGCACGACTCGGCAGCCACACGGCTCAAGCGGGAAATACTGCGTGCCAACCGCGAAGCATCGGCACGCAAACTGTCGCGCTCGTCAGGCCGCACGGCCCACCTCGTGGTGCGGGCAACCGTGGCCGGCCAGCTCAGCTACCTGGGTGTCGTCTTGGGCCAGCAGGTAGCGGCAGGGGAGAGTGTGGGAGCCATCAAGGTGCTCACGGAATACAAGGTGCGTGCCTCCCTCTCCGAGTACTATATAGACCGCATCACCACGGACCTGCCCGCCCACATCCAGCAGCAGGAACAGCAGTTTCCCCTGCGCATCAGTAAGGTGGTGCCCGAGGTGAAGGACCGCCAGTTCCCCTGCGACCTCGTGTTCACCGCCAGCAAGCCCACCAACATCCGCTTGGGCAAGAGCTACCGCGTACAGATTGAGCTGGGCAAGCCGGAAAAATGCCTCGTCATTCCCCGGGGCGACTTCTACCAGCACACGGCCGGTCAATGGATATACCGCCTCTCGCCCGACGGCACGACGGCCCGCAAAACGCCGGTAAAGATTGGCCGCCAGAATCCGCAACAGTACGAAGTGCTCTCTGGCTTGCAGCCGGGCGACAAGGTGCTGGTGAGCGGCTACGAGAATTTGGGCGATGCCGAAGTGCTGCTGCTGGAATGACTTCTGCCAAGGGGACAATGGGGGATTTCTAAGGTTACTCACGCTTCGCAAGTTGAATCAGAGAATAAGCGCATGCGTTCAAGGCACGCCCCGAAGTGAAACATGCGTTCAATGCACGCCCCGAGGGGAAAACATGCGTTCAAGGCACGCCCCAAAGGGGCAACGAGCACATAGCCCAGGGCAACGCCCTGGGTGGAATGAGGCGATTAAGCTCGCCCTGAAAGGGCAAAAGCATTAGAAATCAGCCGTTGTGTAGAAACGCTTTTGCCCTTGCAGGGCGCACTTTGCGGCGGTTGACCAACCCAGGGCGCTGCCCTGGGCTATGCGCTTGCTGGGCCTTCAGCCCGCTCCTTAAACGCTTGTCAGCTACAAGTGAACACTTGCGAAACTTGGATAAGGTTATTATCTCATGGCCTCTAAAAATGCGAACACAAAACTGCACGATGCACCGTGTAATATTCGCGGATATTTGCTTCAAAACCTTATTTTTTCCGTACTCAAATGCTCGAAGACAGGGATCTTGAAGGAAATTGCACGATGCACCGTGCAGTCTTGTTTTCTGACAAGGAAGGCTGCGCTTCTACTGCCGGGGGCTCGGGTGGCTGCTCTGGCAGTAGAAGCGCAGCCCTTTCGGGCAAAGTGTATGATTACCATACAGGAGCATGTATGATTTTCATACAATCAGCCCGCCAAAGCCTGGGAAAACTTGGTCGTACGCTTATTATCCTCTACTTTCGCCTCACAATCAAACATACAAATCCCCCATCACGTAATGCACATGATCCTACACCATCTCAAAGTTGCCCTGCGCAACCTCATGAAGTACAAGCTGCAGACCTTCATCTCGGTACTGAGCATCGCCATCGGCATCGTCACGCTGGCCATCGCCCACGCCTTGGTGTCGGACGTCA
>CAMBOH010000086.1 GCA_945869305.1 uncultured bacterium | reverse complement strand
GCTGAAGGGTTGGCTGAAGGGTCTGAAGGGTTTGAAATCCAAACCCTTCAGCCACCTTCCTCCTGAATATCAACGAGAATGAGGGGTCGGCTGAAGGGTTGAAGGATTTTTCCGGCTTTAAAAAAGCGTATATAAAGGGCGTGTGATTCATCCTCAGAACCTGTTCGGAGCCTTAATCTGACCATCCGTTTCAAACCATTGGAGTGCCGATAATGACAAGAACGATTGCCCTGAACGCTTGTGAACAAGCCAAGCCTTTGCCCGCCCTTGTCATGCCTGTCTGAGGCGATGGTGCACTGGGAGAGCAGGCTTCCAGCCTGCCCCAAAGACCAGAGCAGGCAGCATGCCTGCTCTCCCAGTGCTGTCTGCCGTATTCAAAAAAGCAGTTACTGTGCAACCTGGAACATGCATCCAAGTCGCACAGTAACCATTTGATCCGAGCTATCTGATTAGAAGACCACTACGCCCAGGTTGCGGTCTACCAGGAGGCCGTCGATGGCCTGGAGGTTGAACTTGCCGGCCTTCTTGGCACGGAACTTCAACACGAAGAGGTCGTGGTCGCCTTCTTCGAGCAGGAAGTTGTTGCCACGGTTCACGAAGGTGGGATAGAGTGCCTTCTGGCCGTTGGAGTGCAGGCGGTCGTAGGTGAGGTTCACCATCTCCTTCATGTCAATCAGGTCGGTGCCGACAAATTCGAGTTCGTCGGTGCTGTAAGGCAGGGCAAAGCTCAAGCCGTTCACGTAGTGCAGGCCCTTTCCGCTCACGGTGACTTGCAGCATGTCGCCGGCTGCATAGGTGCGCTTGTTGGGAGTGAGCACCAAGGAACCGGCCACCTTGTCGGACGAGTTGCGCACGCCGCCGTCCAGTTCGGTGGTGACGCAGGAGATGTCGTAGACATCAATCAGGCCGTTCCGGTTGACATCGCCGATGCTCACGTAGTCGAAGTCGCCGTCGCCCTTGCGCAGACCGTTGTAGTTCATGTATGACGTGAGGTCGTTCTCGTCAATGCGCTTGTCCTTGTTGATGTCGCCCTGGATGAAGCTTTCGGAACCGGGCACCTTGAACACATACATTTCGGAACCCGAACCGAAGTTGCCCACAGCACTGTCGATGTGGAACTTCACGTAGCGTGCATTGGGGTTGCCTTCGAAGGTGAACTCCTTGGCCTCCTTGTTCCGCTCCCAAGTGAAGGCTACCGGCTCACTCCAGGTCTGGCGGTCGGTGCTGAAGCATACGCTGCCTGCAAGCAGTGTGCCGTTGCCGGCATCCTCGCGCGGCAGATACTGCAGACGGTCGAGCTTGTTCACCGAACGCAGGTCAACAATCATGTCGAAGGGGACAGCTTCGCCCCTGCCCCACTTGGTGTGCCAGGCTGACTTCAGGTCGAAGTCGAAGAGCTTGTTTACATCCTGTCCGGCCTGGTCTTCGCAGGTGACTTGTGCCTTGATACCCTTGATGGCAAACTCCAGCGGGTCGCTTGCTGTGGTGGCATTGACGCTTGCCCAATCGGAGAAGCCGTCCTTGTTGACAGCGCGCACCTTGAAGCTGTAGGCGGTTTCGGCCTCCAGTCCGCTGAAGGTGAACTGCGGATGCATGATGGTGGAGTAGAGCATACCGTCAAATTCCACCTCGTAGTAGTCGGCATTGGCCACAGGCTGCCATGAGGGGGTCAGACTGAAGGTGCTGCGTCCGTCTTCGCCGACTACGGCCTTGGGAGCCGTGAGACTTCCGCTGTGTTGCAACAAGCGGTCGGCGGGGGCGTAGGAAAAGCCCTGTACGGTCACCTCAACGAGGTTTTCGACTACATTGCAACGACCGAGTTTGACGAGCAACTGCGGATTCTTGATGATTTCCTTCTTGGCGAATGGAGTGCCCGGGGTGCTGAAGCGGTTCAGGTTGGGCCGTGCGTTGTAGAAGTATACGTTCTCGCCCTGTTCGAACTCACCGAGTGAGGCTGCGGGGCGCAAGGCTACCGACTTGCCGCCCACCTTGGCTGTCACCTTCTTGGGCTGGCTGCTCACGTTGACACGGAGCTCCGTCTGCTGCTGTGGTTCGAAGCCTTCGAAGCTGCCGCTCGTGGGGTTGATGGTGACGGTGAGCTTGTCGCCCTTGACGCTGGTGCTGACCTGCGTGCGCGTGCTGCGGCCGCTCAGGTATTCCTGTGTGGTGCCGTCGTCATCGTAGTGTACGAAGCTGGCCATGCCCTTTTCGGCATAGACCTCATAGGCGCGGTAGTCCTTGCGTATCTGCGAGGGATTGTTGTTGGGGGTCGTCATCGGGATGATGGCGTCGGCCTTCACGAATACGGGGAGCTTCCACAGAGGAGCATCGTAGTCGTTGATGATGCGGCCGCCGGCGTAGACATCACCGTTGTAGTAGTCCACCCACTTGCCTTCGGGCAGATAGATGCCGTGGCGCACGTCGTTGCCTTCCTCGTCGGCCTTGGTGTCCTGATAGACAGGGGCTACCAAGAAGTAGGGGCCATACATGAACTGATACTGCGTGGCACTCCCCAGGGTGTAGTCGTTGGGATAGTCGAGGAACATGGCGCGGATCATGGGCTTGTCGTCGACTGCCGTACGGGCAATGCTGTAGGTGTAGGGTATCAGCTCGCTCTTGAGCTTCAGATACCAGCGGTTGATGCTGGTAGCCGGTTCGCCGAGTGCTTCGGGGTACTTGGGGTTAGAGCCCCAGCCGTCCATGTTGAGCTCCATGGGCGTGAAGGTCTTCCACTGGAACTCGCGCACATTGACGGGCACGTTCTTGCCGCCGAAGATGCCGTCCACGTCGGAGGTGATGTTGGGCTGTCCCGAAAGTCCCGAACCGATGAAGGTGGGGATGTGGAAGCGGATGTACTCCCATTCGCCTCCGGTCTGGTCACCGCTCCAGATACCGGCGTAACGCTGCGTGCCGGCCCAGCCATCGAGCGAGATGATGAAGGGACGGGCGTTGGAACCGTAATAGGGCATGATTTCACCCACGTCGGCCACGCCGTTCAGGCCGAAGCTGTAGCCTGCGCCAACCCAAGCCACATCGGTCTTGAGCACACGCACACCGGCATCGCGCACTTCCTTCACGATGTCGCGCTGCAACAGTGCCTCGATGCCTTCCTTCGGGTGCAGGTCGCTTTGGGTCCAAAGACCGACTTCCACACCCTTCGAGCGGGCATAATCGCCAAAGTTCCTGAGGTTCTGTATGTTGCCGTCGAGCGTGCCGGTCTGTCCGTAGCCGGCACCGTAGCCGTCGTTGGGCAGGAACCATCCCAAAGGCATGTCGTTCTGGAAATAGCGGTCAATGGCTGCACGGGCCGAGAACTGGTAGATGCCATTCTCGCCGTTGAGGCTTTCCTTGAAGCCGCCATTGTCCTTCTGGCTCTCGTTGTAGCGCTTTCCGTCTTCATAGAGCATGAAGCCGTTGTCGGCCTCTTTCCAGTAGTCACGGTTGTAGGCGTTGAGGTGGCCCTGGTAGAAGCCGAATTTGGGCAGCAGCACGGGGTTGCCTGTGAGCTGGTAGAAGTCGTTGAGCAATTCGACAGGCTGCTGGTTGACCATGAGGAACACGTCGAGGTAGTCCTCCTGGTGGGTCAGGATGACCTTGTCGCTCTCCGTGGCACCGAAGTCGTAACGTCCGGGCTTGAAGGTGTGCCACATCAGGCCATAGCCCTTGGTACTCCAGTAGAAGGGTGTGGGCGATGCCACACCGCCGTCGACCCAGCTGTTTGTGTTTTCGATGGCAATGGCCTTGCCCTTGTGCGAGAAGCGTCCGTTCTGCACACCGCCTCCATAGAAGTACTCGCCTGAGCGGGCCTTGAAGGTGAGGGTGGCCGTGTTCTTGTCGAAACAGATGGGGCTGACGCCTTCAATCACCTTCTCGCCTGTCTTGAGGTTGGTGACGGTCATCAGCTCCGTGGCCTTGTCGAAGCTGACACTGATGCGGCTGGTACTCACGGTGACCGTGCCTGCCGCCGACTTCACCTCTACCGAAAGGGGCGAGCGGCGGGCATTGTCGACCAGAATCTTGGCGGGCGGTGTGGCCTGGGGGTCACGGATGATGCCGCCGTTGTCATCGCGGAACAAACGGAATATGTTTTCGCCGTAGAAGTCGAGGGTGAGTATCTTGCCATCAGCATAGGTCAGTTCGACCGTGGTGGGATTGATTTTCTCAGCCCTTACGATGGCAGCCTGACGGTTGTCCTGCTGCACAATGCCCGACAGGAGCGGGAGGGCCTGCATCTGTGCGGGCACAAAGGCCAGGGCACAGGCGGCCAAGGGCCATGCCAAAGCCAATGTGGCGCGCTTGCCAGACTTTTCAGACGTGAATCGTTTCATGATATAGCTATGACTTGTTGATTTCTTTTTAACGGATAAGGACCTTCTTGCCATGGATGAGGTAGATGCCCTGCTGCTGTATGCGGCTGAGGCGGCGGCCCTGCAGGTCGTAGATGCCCTGGTGTGAAGCCTCGGCTGTATCGACGGCTGTGTCGATGCCCGACTGGGGTGAGCCATAGGTGGCAGTGACAGTGCGGTGGCTGTCGGCCACGCCTTCATATCCTTCGTCACCCTCCACGCTCTTCAGCACGAAGCCCTCCAGTTCGGGGAAGGTGAGGGTATAGCTTTCGCCTGCCTTCAGCAATGCCTCCTTGCGTTGCAGCTCTGTGCCGGACTCGTCGGTGCATACCACGGTTATCACGAAGTAGGGCTGCACGTAGTAGCGGTACAGCTGGATGGGGTGGCCTGTGCCACCGTCCCAACCCACGAGGTTGCCGTTCTCGGTGCCGTCCCAGTACTGTCCGTTGCTGCACTTGATGTTCCACGAAGTGCCGTCGCTGTTCATGTTGAAGGTGAACAGGCCGCCGGTCTTCGAGGCTACGGCTGCGGTAGAGCGTTGCAGGCTGGGCACATAGAGCCCGTAGTATTCGTTCTTGATTTTGTAGCTCGAACCCGACTGCTCCACGGTCCAAGTCGCGCTGGGGTCCAGGTCGAGTGCTTCGGTAGCGCGGTTTATCACCTTGGTGTCTGCCACAATCTTGCGGTAGCCGCGGCGTGCGCCGCCATTCGCGTCTGAGTTGTCGTAGAAGAGATAGCTGTTGCCCTTCTGGATGGAACCGGTCACCAGGTCGGCCGCACGCTTCACGCCGGGATAGGCATCGCTCGTGAACACGCATTCGATGGTCTGGTCTGCGGTGGGAGCAATCACGGTGCCGTCGGTCACGCTGCTGCTTTCGAAGGTGTAATACTTCACTTCGGGAATGCTCACGGTGTAGCTTCCGCCTACAGGCACTGCCTGCTCCACCTCTTCGATGATGGCGCCTCGCTGGTCGACCATGCGCAGAACCACAGAGAAGGCCGAACGCTTGTAGGTCACGCGGTAGGTGTTTTCGGCTGTCTCCTCAATGCCCTGGACTTCGGTGTTCTTGAAGGTGGGACAGAGTGCTGCGGTCGGTTCGCCGGCTGCGGCATCGATGCTGCGGGTGAAGGTGCCCAAATCGTTGCCCTGGTCATCCACACAGTTGAATGTCACGACCCTCACCTTCAGGATGTTCCAACCCGCTCCCTGCAGGCGCGGGGCATCGTAGGAAGCGTCCCTGATGGTGGCTCCCGAGTTGACCTGTCCGTTAGGCAGGGGGAAGAGGCTGTGGCCGTTCACCTTCAGCCGGTAGTCTCCGGTGGCGGGTTCGTAGCTGAACTGCACATCGGCTGCCGTGGAGCTGACTGTCACGGGGAAGCCCTGGCGGTCTACATAGGAGTTGGTGGTGCCCACATAGCGGTTGGTGCCCACGTTCTGCAATCGAAGGGTCTGTACGCCGGTAGCCTCATCCACGCTCACAGCTGCCACGCGCCAGGCGTTGGCCGCAAAGGCATCGGTGCTGTGGGCCAGCAGGTTGGCCGTGCCGTTGTCGGCCAGTGCCGTGTGGTCGAAGCCGTCCACGCTGTTGCTGAACACGTAGGTCACTCCGTCTTCGAGCGGTTCGAAGGTGATGGGCTGCGGATCACTGCCGCCGTAGTCCTCCATCGGGTCAAACTGCCACTGGCCACCTGCTCCGTCGTTGGGATTGCCGTATGCGTTGACTGCCATGCCCTGACCGCCGAGCGAGGAGTTCATATACCAGCCATCGAGCTGGTCGCTGCCAATGGAGTAGTAATGGTTGTCGCCCTTGGTGCCGTAGGCCGCAGCGCCCAGCACGAAGTTGTAGTGTTTGGTCTCATTGTCATAGTCCCAGCGTCCGCTTGTTCCAGCTGTGGTGGGATTGGGCTTCACCGAACCGCCGGGCATGGCCTTGCACACCAAGGCATACTTGCCTGGATTTGCGGGATCTTCCTCCAGTCTCCACCACTGGCAGTCGTAGTTGGCGTCGCCTTCGGCTGCCTGGGTGTTGGTCCACAAGCGTCCCACGGCGATGTTCTTGTCGGCATAGGTATCGAGCAGGGGCGAGCCTTCGGCCACGAGTTCCATGCAGCGGTCCTTGCGCGCATCGGTGGAACCCGAAATGAGGCGGTAGTAGTACTGCTTGTTCTCGTTGCTCGTGAGGGGCATCTCCATGTCGCTCTCGCCCTCTTCGCCCAGCATGTAGTATTTACAGAAGCGATAGTCACCATAGTTGAGCAGCACGGTGTCGGCCGACATGCGCTTCCTGAAGTCTTCAAAGTCGCGGTTGGCCTGCGGTGTCCATCCGGCTTCGGCAATGGCAATGAGTCGCGGCAGGGCCAGCCACTCCATATATTCGCGGTCGCTCACGTGCTCTGTCCAGAAGGTGCCCTGCACGCCGTAGTCCGTTTCGCTGGGAATAGCCTGGTTGTAGGTCTTCCTCACGTCGTCTGTTCCGTCGCCTGCTCCGGGCGGGTCAAGCGGCGAAGTGCCTTGCCTGCGGTTGATGTAGTAGGGTCCCCACGGCGTGTAGATGTTCTTCAGCCCCAGTTCGGCAGCTTTTCGGGCTGCCGCCTCAGGCCCTGTCCAGCAGTACACCAGTGCGCCCGTGCTCTTCACGGTCTCGGTGTCTGCACTGCCTGCGGTGATGGCCTCGTTCCACACGGCCAGCTTGCGTCCCTTCGACTGTACGAAGTCGGCCATTTCCTTGATGAAATGGCTCTGCAGCTGGCGGTAGTTGGTCAGCCCCAGCTCCTGATAGCGGGCCTGACATTCGGCATTGCCTTCCCAGGCCGAGGTGGGGCATTCGTCGCCGCCGATGTGGATGGTTTCGTAGGGGAACAATTCAATCAGCTCCTCCAGGATGTCCTTGGCGAACTGCACGGCGGCGGGATTGGCCACGTTCAGCACGTCGCTCGAAATGCCGCCCGTCGACCATATCGTGTGGTTGCCGTTCGGATAGCAGCTGTATTCAGGATAGGAAGCCATGGCGGCGACAAAGTGGCCGGGCATGTCAATCTCGGGTACAATCTCAATGTGTAGGTTCTGTGCGTATGCCACCACATCGCGGATTTCGTCTTGTGTGTAGAAGTAGGGGCCGTAGGGCTCGTTCTTCCAGTACTGCGTGCAGGTGTACATGTCGGTGAACATCACGTTCGGGGCAATGCTTCCCACCGAGGTGAGTTTCGGATATTTCTTGATTTCAACGCGCCAGCCCTGGTCGTCGCTCAGGTGCCAGTGGAAGCGGTTCATCTTATAATAGGCCATGATGTCGAGTATGCGCTTCACCTCCTCTACCGTGAAGAAGTGGCGGGCCACGTCGAGCATGAAGCCGCGGTATTCGAAGCGCGGCTCGTCGGTTATGTCGACCAGCGGCAGTGCGTAGACCGTGTTCTTGGCTTCATACACGCCTGCCATCACATTGGCGGGCAACATCTTCTTCACCGTCTGGAAGGCGTAGAAGAGTCCCAGCGCATCGTCGGCGGTAAGCTTCACCTGGTCGGCCGTAACCTTCACCTTATAGGCTCCGGCGGCACGCTT
This sequence comes from uncultured bacterium, assembly GCA_945869305.1. GTDB lineage: Bacteria > Bacteroidota > Bacteroidia > Bacteroidales > Bacteroidaceae > Alloprevotella. Next base: position 391 of record CAMBOH010000086.1, on the reverse strand, counting down.
CGCGCTGCTGTCGAATTTCACCACCTGCAACAAGGCTCCCTGCTGCGACTGTGCCACCGAGGCTTGTGCGCCCGCCGCCACGTTGTACACTTGTACGAAGCGGTTCATCTCGTCCACCATGGCCGCATCGGCATCGGTGTAACTTACTACAAAATCACTCGGAAGCGTGAGTTGGCCTGCTGAAACGGTCATCTGCTTTGGCTTGGGAGTCAAGTTGACAAAGGGTGTCTGCGCCATACCTTCTGTGGCCCAGGCCATCAGGCAAAGCAGCACAATAAGTAATCTGCACTTCATGTTTCTCAGAATATAGACAGGTTAAAGAATATTTGTTGGGGACAAAGATAGTGCAAGGCGAGCGTAGTGCAAAAGAAAAGCTGAAAGTTTTTCGTTT
>CAMBOH010000085.1 GCA_945869305.1 uncultured bacterium | reverse complement strand
GTTGCCCTGGGCTATGCGCTTGCTGGGCCTTCAGCCCGCTCCTTAAACGCTTGTCCGCTACAAGTGAACACTTGCGAAACTTGAATTACTGTATCTTTCTGAAGAGAGAGGCGGGGATGTCACCCATTGTAGTCGTTCTGCTTGCTGAGTGCTTCGGCTATCTGTGCCTCGATCTCAGCCGAGAGTTCGGGATTGTCCTTGATGACCTTCTTGACGGCGTCGCGTCCCTGTCCCAGACGGCTCTCGCCATAGCTGAACCAGGAACCGCTCTTCTTGATGATGCCCAGCTCCACGCCGAGGTCGACCACCTCACCCGCGTGGGAGATGCCCTCGCCGAAGGTGATTTCGAACTCAGCCTTGCGGAAGGGAGGGGCCACCTTGTTTTTGACTACCTTCACGCGCACCTGATTGCCAATGGGGGTGTCTCCGTCCTTGAGGGTGGTGACGCGACGGATGTCCATGCGCACCGAGGCGTAGAACTTGAGGGCATTGCCACCCGTGGTGGTCTCGGGATTGCCAAACATGACACCGATCTTTTCGCGCAGCTGGTTGATGAAGATGCAGGTGGTGTTGGTGCGGCTGATGTTTGAGGTGAGCTTGCGCAGGGCCTGGCTCATGAGGCGGGCCTGCAGTCCGACCTTGTTGTCACCCATGTCACCCTCGATTTCGGCCTTGGGCGTGAGGGCTGCCACGGAGTCGATGACGATGATGTCGATGGCCGACGAGCGGATGAGCTGGTCGGCAATTTCGAGTGCCTGCTCGCCGTTGTCGGGCTGCGAAATGAGCAGTTCGTCGACATTGACACCGAGCTTGGCAGCATAGAAGCGGTCGAAGGCGTGCTCGGCATCGATGAAGGCGGCAATGCCTCCTGCACGCTGGGCCTCGGCAATGGCATGGATAGCCAGGGTGGTCTTACCCGATGACTCAGGACCGTAGATTTCGATGATTCGTCCCTTGGGGTAGCCGCCTACGCCGAGCGCAGCATTGAGTGCCAGACTGCCCGTGGGGATGACTTCGACATTCTCCACCTGCTGGTCGCCCAGCTTCATGATGGAGCCGCGTCCGAAGTCTTTTTCAATTTTGGCCATGGCTGCCTGCAAGGCTCTGAGCTTTTCGTTGGCGGCCACTGCGTTTTCGTCTGTATTCTTTGCCATAATAGTTTGTATGAGTTACTGTGTGAGTGCCTGCAGCACCTGCTGGGCGTGTGTCTTTGTCTTGATTTCCTTCGGGGTGAAGATGCGGGCTATGCGTCCCTCCTCATCGATGAGGAAGGTGGTGCGGTAGATGCCCATATAGGTACGTCCGTACATTTTCTTTTCGCCCCACACGCCATAGGCTTCGAGCAGGCGGTGATCGGTGTCGGCCACGAGATGGAAGGGCAGCTGCTGCTTCTGGCGGAAGCCGGCGTGGGACTTCACGCTGTCGGCACTCACGCCTATCACCACGCAGCCGGCCTGCTGCAATTCGGCATAATGGTCGCGAAAGCTGCAAGCCTCGGCCGTGCAGCCGGATGTATTGTCCTTGGGGTAGAAGTAGAGCACGACTTTCTGACCGCGGAACTGGCTCAGGCGCAGTTCGCCGCCTTGGTCGTCGATGCCCAGCAAGTCGGGGGCCAAATCTCCTGTGTTCATGTTTGGATGCTGTGTTATGGGGTTACTCATTCTGGTTCGGTTCGGCAGGGCGTTCGTCGGCTGGACGTTCGCCAGCTGGACGTTCGCCGGCTGGACGCTTGCGTCGGCGCGGCTTGTGGCGACGTTTCTTCTGTTCGTCGGCCTTAGCTCCGTCGGTTGCGGCCTGTGCGGCGACTTGGTCTCCCGGCTGTGACGACTGGCCGGCGGCCTGCGCTCCCTGTGGGCGGGTGCGGTGTCCGCCCCTATGGCGCTTGGCTGAGGAGCCTTCGCCGCCTTGTTTGCCTTCGCGCTTCGAGTCCTTGCCGCGTTGGCCTGCCGGACGTTTGCGGCTGTCGCCTTCGCTGCTGGGCGGCCGCACGCCCTCGGGCAGTTCGGCACGAGGTATTTCGATCTGGAGCGTGCGCTCGATATTCTGCAGGCCGTAGCGGTCGCGCTCGCCGATGAGGGTTACGGCACAGCCTTGCCTTCCGGCGCGCGCCGTACGTCCGATGCGGTGCACGTAGTCCTCGGCATCGTGCGGCGCATCGTAGTTGATGACCATGGTGATGTCGTCGATGTCGATGCCGCGGGCCACGATGTCGGTGGCCACCAGTAGGTCTATCTGCTGCGACCTGAAGAGCTGCATCACCTCGTCGCGTTCGGACTGCTCCAGGTCGGAGTGCATGGCCCGTGCGTTGTAACCCTTCCGCTGGAGCACGATGGACAGTTCCTTGACCTTCTGCTTCGATGAGCAGAAGAGGATGACGCGCTGCGGGGGCTGCTTGTCGAAGATGTGGCGCAGCACGAGGGGCTTGTCGCCTTCGCGACAGAGGTAGACGCTCTGCTGGATGTTCTCGGCCGGCTTCGACACGGCTATCTCTACCTCGACGGGGTCATGCATCACGGTGCGCGCCAGTTCGGCAATCTTGGGCGGCATGGTGGCCGAAAAGAGGATGGTCTGCCGCTCGGCGGGCATCTGCTTGACGATGGACAGGATGTCGTCGGCAAAGCCCATGTCGAGCATACGGTCGGCCTCATCGAGCACGAGGTGGGTGGTCCGGCTCAAGTCGAGCGTGCCTAACTGCAGGTGGGTGATGAGGCGGCCGGGAGTGGCCAGCACGATGTCGGCACCTGCCTGGAGCGAACGGCGCTCCTGCTCGTAGCGCACGCCGTCGTTGCCGCCATACACGGCCACGGCATTGACCCTTGTGTAGTAGGCAAAGCCCTGCAGGGCCTGGTCGATCTGGCGCGCCAGCTCACGGGTGGGCGCAATGACCAGGCAGTTGACCGAGTCGGCCGGATGTTCGTGGCGCTGCAACAGGGTGAGCAGGGGAAGCAGGTAGGCTGCCGTCTTGCCCGTTCCGGTCTGGGCCACACCCAGCACGTCGCGGTTTTCGAGTATGGGAGGAATGCAGCGCGCCTGTACGGGTGTGCATTTCTCAAAGCGCATGTCGTAGAGCGCATCGAGCACATCGTCCGACAGGTCGAGGTCTTCAAAGAATATTTCTTCGTCTGGCATAATGGGTCACGGTGAATAAAAGGGTGGGGTTATTGCGGCGTGCGGCGGTAGAGCACGGCAGCCACTACGGCAAAGATGAGGTTGGGCAGCCACACAGCCAGCATGGCGGGCCATCCGGCATTGATGGCGAAGGTGGCCGACACAGTCTGGAAGAGGATGTAGGCAAAGCTGAGGGCGATGCCGGCCCCGATGCTGGCTCCCATGCCTCCCTTGCGCTTTTCGCACGAGAGGCTGACCCCGATGAGGGTGAGGATGAATGCGGCAAAGGGGGTGGAAAAACGCTTGTGGTATTCTACCTCGAAGGTGCTGACACCAGCTGCGCCGCGCAGCTTCTGCCGGCCGATGAACTCTTCGAGCTCGGGCACGGTCATGGTCTCCTGCTGGCCGCGCACGTAGAAGAAGTCCTTGGGCTCCATGATGATGATGGTGTCGAGCTTGTTGCCGCTTTCGAGCTTCTCGCGCATTCCCTTGAGGGTGCGTATCTTGTACTGGCGCAGGGTCCAGGAGAAGCGGCGGTCAGACAGTGTGTCGTACTGTATGCTCTGGGCGGTGAGGTGGGACACGAGTTTCTTGTCCTCGAACTTGTCGAGCGAGAAGCCGTAGCCGCTCTTGGTCACGTTGTCGAAGTGGGTGATGTAGGCCACCACGCCGGTGTCGACCTGCATCTGCACGTTGTCGACCGAGGTGATGTCTGTCTTCTTCTTGATGTAGCGGTTCTCGAAGTTCACCTTGGCCACGTTGCTCTGCGGTATGACGTAGGCGCCGAGCAGGTAGGTGGTGAGGGCGATGAGGGCTGCCGAAAACATGTAGGGTCTGAGGAGGCGGCGGAAGCTCATGCCCGTGCTCTTCATGGCTATGATTTCGGAGTTGCCGGCCAGCTTCGAGGTGAAGAAGATGACGGCGATGAACACGAAGAGGGGGCTGAACAGGTTGGCGAAATAGGGAACGAAGTTGACGTAGTAGTCGAAGATGATCTTCTGCACCGGTGCCTGGCTCTGCGTGAGCTTGTCAATCTTCTCGTTGAAGTCGAATATGACGGCTATCACCACGATGATGGTGATGAGAAAGATGTAGGTGCTGAGGAACTTGTAGATGATGTATCGGTCAATGCGCCCTAACCAGGGCTTGCGGCCCCGGCTGCGCTTCTTCTTGTCAGTCTTCTTCCTTTTGCCAAGCATGGGGGGATGGGAAGTTTAAAGTTTGAAGTATAAAGTGTAAGGCTTCGCTCTTACAGTTTCCGCGCCAGCTGGCTGACCATCTGGCTCTTCCACCCGGAGAAGGTGTCGTCCTGAATGTGTCGCCGCGCCTCGCGCACCAGCCAGAGGTAGAAGGCCAGGTTGTGGATGGAGGCAATCTGCATGGCCAGCAGTTCCTTGGCCTTGAAGAGGTGGTGCAGGTAGGCCTTGGAGTAATGCAGGTCGGCAAAGCAGTGGCCCATGGGGTCGACGGGTTCGAAGCAGTCGGCCCACTTGGCGTTGCGCATGTTGATCACGCCTTCGGCGGTGAAGAGGCAGGCGTTGCGTCCATTGCGGGTGGGCATTACACAGTCGAACATGTCGACTCCGCGCTCAATGGCCTCGAGGATGTTCACCGGCGTACCCACGCCCATCAGGTAGCGAGGGCGGTCAGTGGGCAGGATGTCGTTGACCACCTCAATCATGTCGTACATCACCTCGGCGGGCTCGCCCACGGCCAGTCCGCCAATGGCATAGCCCTCGGCCCCGAAGTCGGCCATGAAGCGCGCGCTCTCCTGGCGTAGCTGCCTGTAGACGCAGCCTTGCACAATCGGGAAGAGGGCCTGCGCATAGCCATACTTGGGCTGCGTCTCGTTGAAACGCTTCCAGCAACGCTTCATCCAGCCATGGGTGAGGTCGAGGCTCCGGCGGGCGTAGCCGAAGTCGGCTGTACCCGGCGGACACTCGTCGAACGCCATCATGATGTCGGCCCCGATGGTGCGCTCTATGTCCATCACCCCCTCGGGTGTGAAGAAATGCTTGCTGCCGTCAATGTGTGAGCGGAACTCGCAGCCCTCGTCGGTAAGCTTGCGGATACCGGCCAACGAGAACACCTGGAAGCCGCCGCTGTCGGTGAGCATGGGGCGGTCGAAGCCGTTGAACTTGTGCAAGCCACCGGCCCGCTCCAGTATGTCGAGACCGGGACGCAGGTAGAGGTGGTAGGTGTTGCCGAGAATGATTTCGGCGTCGATGTCGTCCTTGAGTTCATGAAGGTGAACCCCCTTGACGCTGCCCACCGTGCCCACGGGCATGAAGATAGGAGTGTGAATCTGTCCGTGCGCCGTGGTGATGAGGCCGGCGCGCGCCGCACTGTGTGCGTCGGTATGTTGAAGTGTAAAGTCCATGGAGTTGCCTTGTTTGCGTGTGTGCGCGCTATTTGCCCTTCATGAGCCGGACCGAAACGCTGCTCTCCGGGCCACGGTCCTGCGGCAAGGCCTCGTCGGCCGGCACGGTGAGTTCGACAGCGTTCTGTACTTTTTCGTCGAGCAGGGCAAAGCGCAACACGTCCTGCACGTCATCGACGAAATGGAAGGTCAGCCCTTCGACATACCGCTCGTTGATGTCCGCCACGTCGCGGCGGTTCTCTTCTGAGATAAGGATGTCGGTGATGCCTGCGCGCTTGGCAGCCAGAATCTTCTCCTTGATGCCGCCCACGGGCAGCACGCGGCCGCGCAGTGTGATTTCGCCGGTCATGGCCAGGTGGTCGCGCACCCTGCGCTGGGTGAGTGCCGAGGCCATCGAAGTGACAATGGTGATGCCGGCCGAAGGGCCGTCCTTGGGCGTGGCCCCTTCGGGCACGTGTACGTGTACACCCCAGTGGTCGAACACGCGGTAGTCCAGGTTCAGGCTGTCGGCATGGGCCTTGATGTACTCCAGTGCCAACACGGCACTCTCCTTCATCACATCGCCCAGGTTGCCTGTCAGGGTGAGCTTGCCGCCCTTGCTGCGGCTGACTCCCGTCTCGATAAACAGGATTTCGCCGCCCACGGCGGTCCAGGCCAGTCCTGTCACCACGCCGGCATATTTGTTGCCCTGATACCTGTCGCGGCTGAACAGGGGCTTGCCCAGCAGATGCTCGACATCGGCGGGCTTGATGCTGGTGCCGGCGTAGGGCATGGTGTCGGTGTCGGAGGTGGAGGTGAGATAGGCCACCTTGCGGAACACCTTGTTGATCTGCTTTTCGAGCTGGCGCACGCCGCTCTCGCGGGTGTACTTCTCGATGATGAACTCTATGGCGCCGGGCGTGAACTTGAGCTCGGCCTTCTGGCCGAAGTTGAAGTCCTTCTGCTCCTTCGGTATGAGGTGGCGGCGGGCTATCTCCTTCTTCTCCTCCGTCAGGTAGCCCTCGAGCTCAATGATTTCCATACGGTCGAGCAGTGGCCTCGGAATGGTCTGCAGGCTGTTGGCCGTGGCGATGAAGAAGACCTTCGAGAGGTCAAAGTCGAGGTCGAGATAGTTGTCGTGGAAGGCGTTGTTCTGCTCGGGGTCGAGCACCTCCAGCAGCGCGCTGTGCGGGTCTCCGTTGTAGTTGTTCTCAGACACCTTGTCGATTTCGTCGAGCACGAACAGCGGATTGGCCGACTCGGCCTTCATGATGCCCTTGATGATGCGTCCGGGCATGGCTCCCACGTAGGTGCGCCGGTGCCCTCTGATTTCGGCCTCATCGTGAACGCCTCCCAGCGAGATGCGCATATACTTGCGTCCCAGTGCCTCGGCAATGCTCTTGCCGAGCGAGGTCTTGCCCACTCCGGGAGGGCCGTAGAGACACAGGATAGGAGCCTTGTCGTTCTGGCGGTAGCGCAGGGTGGCGAGGTGTTCGAGTATGCGCTCCTTGACGCGCTCCATGCCGTAATGGTCGCGGTTCAGGATGCGCTCGGCATGGCGTATGTTGAGATTGTCATCGGTACAAACGCCCCACGGCAGCGCGACCAGCGTTTGCAGATAGTTGAGCTGCACGTTGTAGTCGGGCATCTGCTGGTTCATGCGCTTGAGCTTGTCCAGCTCGCGCCAGAACACGGCTTCGGCCTTCTCGGGGAACTTCAGCGCGGCGGCCTTCTTCTCGAGTTCGACCACGTCGCCGTTCTCGTCTTCTCCCAGCTCGCTCTGTATGTTCTTGATCTGCTGGTGCAGGAAAAACTCCTTTTGCTGCTGGTCCAGCTCCTCGCGCGTCTGCATCTGTATCTCGTGTTTCAGCTGCGCGAACTGACACTCGCGGTTGAGCAACTGCAGCAGCTTGTAGGCGCGCTGCTTCACGTCGCGCTCCTCGAGCAGGCGCAGCCGCTCATCGAGCGAAAACGCCATGTTCACACAGATGAAGTTAATCAGGAATACAGGATGCGAAATGTTGCGCACGGCAAAAGCCGCCTCCTCAACACGCATGCCTTCGCTGAGCTTCAGGAAGCGCACCACGGCATCGCGGCACGACTCCACCAAGACGGAGAACTCCTTGTCGTCATCCGCATAGAGCGTCTCCTCTAACGAAGACACCTCCACGCGCAGGTAAGGCCTACGCCGCTTCACGGACTCCAGCTTCAGGGGGCCGTAGCTCTGCACGATGGCAGCCGTTGTACCGTCGGGTATGTCGATGGTACGCATCACGCGGGCCAACACGCCGATCGGATAGAGGTCCTTGCCCTCGGGCTCGTCGACCGAAGCATCCTTTTGGGTGAACACGGCAATGAGCGAACCGTTCTTCAAGGCACTGCTCACCACCTTCATGCTCGACTCGCGTCCCACGGAAATCGAGCCGACCACACCCGGGAAGAGCATCATGTTGCGCAACGGCAAAGCCGGCAGCACGCTGTCGTGCGGCGTGTGCATCAGGGCCTCCATGTCGCCCTCAAAGTCTGCTATAAGTGAAAATGCGCTTTGGGGATTATCGTCCTTTATATTCATTGATTTGTGTTAGGGGCTTTTCTATGAGTTTGCAAAGTTAGTGCAAGGTGAGCGTAGTGCAAAAGAAAAGCTGAAAGTTTTTCATTTTGAACGACCGAGCCGAGCCGCAGCCCGACTTATTCAAAGCCAAGAGGAATCTGATAGGCGGCTCGGCAAAAAGCCCAAGCAAGCTTGGCTCTTTGCACTCGCCTTGCACTATCTTTATTCAAGTTTCGCAAGTGTTCACTTGTAGCTGACAAACGTACATGGAGCGGGCTG
>CAMBOH010000084.1 GCA_945869305.1 uncultured bacterium | reverse complement strand
TTATCCCTCATAACCTGAGGAATAACCTTATCCCTCATAACCTGAGGAATAACCTCATAACCTTATCCCCCATAACCCTCAGCAATAGCTTCATATCATGGACACCCACCGCAAAGCCTCCGATGATGAGATTACGCAGGCCATGACTGTAGGCATCACCTTCAAGGGAACAAAGCTGAAGAAAGCTCCCGACACAAAGAAGGTGAAGACTAAAGCCAAAAAGAAGTCCTACATCACCGGCTTGCACGGTTCGGGTGCAGCCAAGATGAAGGCCGACATACGTCGCCGCCGTGCCAACCGCCACAAGGCGTAGGCCCCGCAACGGCCTGTGGCTGCATCCTCGTCCATCATTCGCTGCATTCCTTCAACAGTAAACTGACGTTACCCCACCCATGTCCTGCATTCTACACATAGAAACATCCACACAAGTGTGCTCCGTAGCCCTGTCACAAGACGGCGTGTGCCTCTTTGACAAGGCAGATTTCGAAGGGCCGTCACACGCCTCCATTCTGGCCGGCTATGTGGAAGAAGCTGTCTCGTTTGCCGACAGCCACGCCATACCGCTCGACGCTGTGGCCGTGAGCAAAGGGCCTGGCTCCTATACAGGCCTGCGTATTGGCGTTTCAGAAGCCAAAGGCGTGGCCTATGGACGCGATGCCCGGCTGCTGGCTGTCAACTCGCTCAAGGTGCTCACCGTGCCCACCCTGCTCCATGCCGAGCTGCCCGATGATGCCCTGTTGGTGCCGATGATCGATGCGCGCCGCATGGAAGTGTACTGCGCGGTATACAATCGGGCACTGCAGGAGGTGTGGCCCACGCAGGCCCTGGTGGTCGACGAAGCATCGTTCGGCGAACTGCTGGACGAACATCCGCTCTACTTCATGGGCAACGGCTCCGACAAGTGCCGCGCTGTCATACAGCATCCCAATGCACATTTCATAGAAGGAGCTGTGCCCTTGGCCACGCAGATGATTCCGCTGGCCGAAATGGCTATGGCCCGTGAGGAGTTTGAAGACGTAGCCTATTTTGAACCCTTCTACCTGAAGGAGTTCGTCGCCACACAAAGTAAGAAACTGATTTGACACACATGAACAACCCTTCTGCAATATTCACTCCCCAGTCCGATACAGACCACCTGTATAACAGTACGGAGAACAAGCTGAAGCTGCCTGAATATGGCCGCATCGTACAGGACATGGTGGACTTTGCGCTCACCATAGACGACAAGCCCACCCGCCAAGCCTATGCCGAAGCCATTGTGACCATCATGCTCGGACTCAATCCTAAAATGAAGGACGTGCCCGACTACCGCCATAAGGTGTGGGACCACCTGGCCTTCATGGCCGACTACAAACTTGACATCGACTATCCCTACCCCATCACCCAACAGAGCGATGAACACAAGGCGGTGGCCAAGCTCTCTTATCCGAAAGGACCTATACGCTATCGCCACTACGGACGCCTGCTCGAACAGGCACTGGACAAGCTGAAGGAAATGCCTGAAGGACCCGAACGCGATGCGCTGACCCGACTGATCGGCAACCGCATGAAGCGCAATCTGGCCGACTGGAAGGGAGACGGCGTACACGATTCGAAAGTGGCGCACGACATTTCGCTCTATACCGAAGGAAAGGTAGAACCCGACTTCCAAAGCCAAGGGAACGGTCTGATGCACATTGGCGAAAACCGTTTCCGCACGAGGAAAAACAAAGGCTTGTTCTGATACCAGTTATGAGGTTATGAGTTTTGAGGTTATAAAGTTACTACTGGAGTGTACGGGACTTCTGCCTCTCAAATAGTAATATTATAACCTCATAACCTTATCCCTCATAACCTAAAGGATTACCTTATCCCTCATTAACTGACAAAATCAGCAATAAGCGTTCCCAAAGACTATCCCACTATGAGTACATTCATCATCGAAGGCGGACACCGGCTTAAGGGAGAAATCACTCCACAAGGAGCCAAAAACGAAGCTCTGCAGGTTATCTGTGCCACGTTGCTCACCGACGAAGAAGTTCGTATACAGAACATTCCGAACATTCTGGACGTGAACAATCTCATTGCCCTCCTTGGCAAGATAGGCGTTGAAACCCACTGGAACGCCCCCGGCGACTGTACCTTCAAGGCAGCCCAGGTCGACCTGGACTATCTTCAAAGCCAGGAGTTCATGGAACACTGCGCACGCCTGCGCGGCTCTGTCCTGCTGATAGGTCCGCTTACGGCGCGTTTCGGCAAAGCCCGTATCGCCAAGCCAGGCGGTGACAAGATTGGCCGCCGACGTCTCGACACCCATTTCTATGGCATGCAGAAACTCGGGGCACGCTTCTTCTTCGATGAGGAAAAAGGTGCCTACAGCATCGAGGCCGACAAGCTCACGGGTACGTATATGCTGCTCGACGAGGCCTCCATCACCGGTACGGCCAACATCATCATGGCCGCGGTGTTGGCCCATGGCACAACTACCATCTACAATGCGGCCTGCGAGCCATACATACAGCAGCTGTGTCACATGCTCAACAAGATGGGGGCCAACATCTCAGGCATTGCCTCGAACCTGCTCACCATACGTGGTGTGGACCGATTGCACGGCCACGTGCAGCACCGCATTCTCCCTGACATGATCGAGATAGGCTCGTTCATCGGCATGGGAGCCATGGTTGGCGACGGCCTGACCATACGCGGTGCCGGCGTAAAGTCGCTGGGCATCATTCCCGAAGCCTTCCGCCGTCTGGGCATACGCCTATATATTAAAGGAGACGACATCCTGATTCCCGCCCAGAAGCATTACCAGATAGAGTCCTTCATTGACGGCTCGTTCATGACGCTGGCCGATGCTCCCTGGCCGGGACTCACGCCCGACCTGCTCAGTGTGCTCATTGTCGTGGCCACGCAGGCACGTGGCTCGGTGCTGTTTCATCAGAAGATGTTCGAAAGCCGCCTGTTCTTTGTCGACAAGCTCATCGAGATGGGTGCGCAAATCATACTTTGTGACCCACACCGCGCAGTCGTGGTGGGCCATGACCATAAAATCAAGCTGCGCGGCCGGCGCATGGTGTCGCCCGACATACGTGCCGGCATTGCCCTGCTCATCGCAGCCCTCAGTGCCGAAGGCATCAGTCAGATTGACAATGTCGAACAGATAGACCGTGGCTACGAAAACATCGAAAGCCGCCTCAATGCACTTGGCGCATGTATCACCCGAAAATAACCCTTCTGCTCTCCCTGCCCCGTGGTTCCCATTAGGGAAATACGGACTCCCAGACAAACCTTCCTCATGATTCGCAACGACGAAGTATTCAACATAGGCTACATAGCCAAAGTGCATGGCTTGCGGGGTGAAGTGGACTTGTCGTTCACCGACGATTGCTTTGACACAGGTACAGCCGACTACCTTGTGCTCGACATGGACGGTATTCTCGTTCCCTTCTTTTGGAGCGAATACCGTTTCAGGTCCAACCAGACAGCCATCATCAAATTCGACGACATCGACTCAGCCGACCAGGCCCGCCAGCTGGTGGGACACAGTGTGTTTTATCCCAAAAGCGGCATCGTGGAATCGGACGCAAACGATGCGGAGCTCTCCTCTTACCGTGCCCTGACAGGATTCACCGTAAGCGACGCACAGGCCGGCCTGCTCGGCACGGTGGAGCATGTCGATGACAGTTCGGCCAACATCCTGCTGACAATCCGTTCGCAGTCGGGCGATGATGAATGGCTCATCCCCTTCCACGATGATTTTCTCGTACACTTCGACCTGCGCCAGCGCACACTGCTGCTGCAACTGCCCGAAGGCATACTCGCGCTCAACGGCACGGAGTGAGAGACAGTCCCCATATTCTTGCAAACGCCCATATCCATGAAACATATAGCCATATTAGGTTCAACCGGCTCAATCGGCACACAGGCTCTCGACGTGGTGCGCAATCATCCCGACCAGTTCGAAGCAACCGTACTCACGGCAGGCAGCAATGCCGACCTGCTCATCAGGCAGGCCATAGAGTTTGTGCCCAATGCCGTGGTCATAGCCAACGAAGCGCAGTACGAAACCGTACGCGAGGCACTGGCCCATCTGCCCATCAAGGTATACGCAGGAGACGATGCCATCTGCCAGGTGGTGCAGATGGATTCGGTCGACCTTGTGCTCACAGCCATTGTCGGCTTTGCCGGACTGCGCTCAACCGTGGCAGCCATTCAGGCAGGAAAGACCCTGGCCTTGGCCAACAAGGAGACACTCGTTGTGGCCGGCAGCATCATTCGCCAGCTCTGCCAGCAGCACAAAGTGTCGGTGTTGCCGGTCGACAGCGAACATTCAGCCATATTCCAGTGTCTGAACGGCGAAGGCGACAACGCCATCAGCCGCATTCTCCTCACCGCGTCGGGAGGCCCCTTCAGCCGCCTGACGCTTGACCAGCTCGAAAAGGTCACGCCCCAAGAGGCACTCAGGCACCCCAACTGGAACATGGGAGCCAAAATCACCATCGACTCAGCCACACTCATGAACAAGGGCTTCGAGATGATTGAGGCGTACTGGCTCTATCAGGTGGAGCCTGAGCAGATACAGGTAGTCGTACACCCCGAAAGCATCGTCCATTCTGCCGTGGAATTTGTCGACGGCACGGTAATGGCCCAAATGGGCCTGCCCGACATGCGCCTCCCCATCCAATACGCCTTCAGCTATCCCCGCCGTCTCAGCATGCCAGGTCCCAGGCTCCAGCTCTTTGACCTGCAGACCCTCCACTTCGAGCGTCCCGACCTGCAGCGTTTCCCCTGTTTGCAATTGGCATATGATGCCATTGCCAAAGGCGGCAACATGCCCTGCATACTCAATGCGGCCGGCGAAGTGTGCAATCTGGCTTTCCGTCGTGGGCTCATCGGCTTCATGGACATAGCCCGCATCACTGCGCAAATCATGCAGCAGGCCAGCTACATAGCCTCACCCACGCTCGATGACCTTTTTGCCACCGATGCCGAGACACGCCGCAGGACAGACCAGCTTATCGCTCCATTCTAAACACAACACTTAACTCATAATGGAAGTATTCCTCATTCGGGCCTTACAGCTAATCCTGTGTTTCGCCCTGCTCATTCTGCTGCACGAAGGCGGACACTTTCTGTTTGCCAAGCTCTTCAAAGTACGTGTAGAAAAGTTCTGCCTCTTCTTCGACCCCTGGTTCACTCCCTTCAAGTTCAAGCCCAAAAACAGCGACACCACCTATTGTATAGGCTGGCTGCCCTTGGGCGGCTATGTCAAGATAGCGGGTATGGTCGACGAATCGATGGACCTGGAACAACTCAAACAACCCGAACAGCCCTGGGAGTTTCGTGCCAAACCGGCCTGGCAACGCCTGCTCATCATGGTGGGCGGCGTGCTGGTCAACTTTGTGCTGGCCTTCATCATCTACTCGGCTGTGCTCTTCACTTGGGGTGAAAGCTACATTCCCATGCGTGGCTACACCCACGGCTTCAAGTTCAGCGAACAGGCACAGCAGCTCGGCTTCCGCGACGGAGACATCCTGCTGGGCACCGACACCAAAACCTTCGAGAAGTTCGATGGCGACGTGCTGCGCAGCCTGAGCGAAGCCCATTCGGCTACAGTCCTGCGTCAGGGCCAGGAAGTTACCGTCTCCATGCCCGGCAACCTCAACCTGCTGGAAATGATCAAGCAGGAGCCGCGCTTTGTCGATGTGCTTGTTCCCTCAGTGGTGGACAGTGTCATCCCCCAGTCTCCAGCAGCCAGGGCCGGCCTGACAGCAGGCTGCCGCATCATCGGCTTTAACGGAAGCAGCTTCAACACAGTCAACGATTTCAACCTGCAGCGCGGTGTCCTCGACGACCGTCTGGCTGCTGCCAACCATGCCGACAGCCTGCGCCTGCGTCAGGCCACCTTGGTCATACAGCGTCCCCATGCTGCCAGCCCCGACACCGTCAGCCTGCAGCTCGATGCCGACTACAAGCTCGGAGTGGTCTGGGCATTTCCCCAGCTCAACGAATACAAAACCGTTACGCGCCAATACACGCTGCTTGAGAGTGTGCCTGCGGGCATAGCCCACGGCTGGAACGTACTGTCGGGCTACGTGGCAGACCTCAAATACCTCTTCACAGCAGACGGTGCGAAGAGCGTAGGTTCGTTCGGCGCCATAGGCAGCCTCTTCCCTACCACGTGGCAGTGGAACCGCTTCTGGGAGCTCACAGCCTTCATCTCGCTCATACTGGCCTTCATGAACATCCTGCCCATCCCCGCACTCGATGGCGGCCATGTGTTCTTCCTGCTCATCGAAGTCATCACGCGCCGCAAGCCGAGCGAAAAGACACTTGAACGTGCCCAGACCATCGGCATGGTTCTCCTACTGTTACTCATGGCCTTGGCCGTATTCAACGACTTCCGCAATTTCCTGTTCTGACAACGCAGCAGGCAACCTCCAAACTTCAGTGAAACAGAAAGCACGGGGTGAGGAATCGGTCACAAACGCTGATTCCTCACCCCGTGCTTTCTGTCCATCTTATAACCGATTCAACCCAACTTCAACACCAAAACTTTTTCAATAGATTTTCATCCCGTATCCATCCCTCCATCCTCTTAACTTGTTGATTCTCAATGATAGCATGCTGAAAACTCCTCGCTGAATGCTTTGGGCGAACGAGTGGAGATACGCCTCTGCTTTGCCCCTATTTCGGAGGCAAGGTTGTGTGTTTTATCTCAATCCGAAGAAGAAAGCTAAGAAAAAGTGCAGTAAAGAATCAATGATTTTTCCATTTTCGAGACCACTATCGCTCCTGCAAGGCCGCCACAAAACCATCGATGGCTTCCTTTGTGACATGCTGCATCACCACAACGTGAGAGAGGTTGCCGCCAAAACGCGGGTCATTGCTGTTGGCCAGATTGAAGCGGGCGACGATGCTGTCGTTCGGACGCGTGAAAAACACCGTGTTGCTGTATTCGTTGTTCCAGCATTTCCACCCGATGCTTGTGAGCCGCTCCTTCAGATAGGCTGTGCAATCCAACATGCGGGTTGCCTGCTCCGTCCATCCCTTGTCACCGACATGGCGCATCAGCCACCAGAACTTCAGCGGCTCTATGCCCGAACGCGAACAACTGATCATGCGCATGTTGGCATTGAGATAGGGGATGTCGAAGGTTGTCTGGTTCTCATAGACGTGACGTGTCGTAATGAAAAGTCCGCAAGGGCTGTCTATGCCAAAGAACTTGTGCCCGCTGATGGAGATTGACTCATAGGGCGTTTCGCGCCGGTCCACCAGATGGCGGTACTTCGTGAACGGCAGATACCCGCCGAACAGGGCTGCATCGACATGCCGGTAGACTGCCATCTCCGGATGACGGGCCAACACCCTGTTCAGTGCTTTCTGGTCGTCGATGGCTCCCTTAAACGTGCTGCCCATGGCATATACCATCAAGCAAGGACGCGAGGAGTCAAGTGCTACCTCTAAGGAGTCCGGAATCATACGGCCCATGTCATCACTCTTTATGAGACGGACATCAAGGTTCTGCAGGTCGCAAAGGCGGTAATTGCTGTAGTGCGCCTCGTCCGACACATAGACGACAGGTTGCTTGCCGGTGATATGCTTCAGATAGTTGACACCGAAATAGATGCCGTGGTTGTTGCCGTCAGTGCCGCTCATGGTAACCATACCCCAAAGGTCGTCCAAGGAAAAACCATACTTGGGAGCAAAGTATTCTATCACCTCCCGCTCGAACTTGATAGAGGAGAGTGCCCCCTGCTTGCCGAAGGGGTCGCCGGCATTGTTGATGAGAAAATTCTCCATGCCGTTGTCCGTATACCACTTATAGAACCCGGTAAGGTCTGACACCTGGTTACACGGATAGCCCAATGTGCGCGGTCGTTCCTGATGGCATTTTTCCGTCCATGCGTCGAGTTCCTCAATTCCTGACTTCACTGTTGGCTGTGCCCATAACACGGCGTGGCATACCATCGCAATCGATGTGATGACCAATCTGTATTGATACCTGTTCATGTCTTACGCATTTAAGAGTGATGATGCTGCAAATATACAAAAGGCATGAAAGACAAGGAATAAAAGAGGTGAATTAATGGACTGCAATCACTTCCTGCTGGGTGACCTGTCGGGTGGGAAAGCACATAAAACGGCTGTGATTCTACAGCTCAGAGCTGGCTATATACAAAAAAATTGATTGTCTCCCGACAACCAATCTTTACTAACCTTAAATCTAATACCATGAAAAACATTGCAAATGTACAGCTGTCGGCCTGTCTTCCCAAACATTATGCGTAGAAAACCAAGGATTTTCATATTTTTTTGATGGTCACACCGCGTTTTGCAATCTTGCTTTGACAACCTTCATACTCAACTGTATGTTGCAACGGGTCTGCGTACCCCAAAGAAGCGTTCCACAAACAGTTCCTTTTGTCCCTAATCCCCAGTTCAAGTTTCGCAAGGTTTCACTTGTAGCTGACAAACGTACATGGAGCGGGCTGAAGGCCCAGCAAGCGCA
>CAMBOH010000083.1 GCA_945869305.1 uncultured bacterium | reverse complement strand
GTGCCGGTGTAGGCAAGACCGTGCTCATCATGGAGCTTATCAACAACATTGCCAAAGGTCATGACGGCTTCTCGGTATTTGCCGGTGTGGGTGAGCGTACCCGTGAGGGCAACGACCTGCTGCGCGAAATGATTGAAAGCGGTGTCGTCCGCTACGGCAAGGCCTTTGAGGAGGCTATGGAGCGTGGCGAATGGGACTTGTCGAAGGTTGACTATGAAGAGGTGGCCAAGAGTCAGGCTACCTTGGTGTACGGACAGATGAACGAGCCTCCCGGTGCCCGTTCGTCGGTTGCTCTTTCGGGTCTTTCGATCGCTGAGAGTTTCCGCGATGCCGGTGCGGCTGAAGGCAAGACGACGGACATCTTGTTCTTTATCGACAATATCTTCCGTTTTACCCAGGCTGGTTCGGAGGTGTCGGCCCTGTTGGGACGTATGCCCTCGGCTGTAGGTTATCAGCCTACGCTGGCCAGTGAGATGGGTGCCATGCAGGAACGAATCACCTCGACCAAGAACGGTTCGATTACTTCCATTCAGGCTGTATATGTGCCTGCGGACGACTTGACTGACCCTGCCCCGGCAACAACCTTTACCCACCTGGATGCTACGACGGTGTTGAGCCGTAAAATCACGGAGCTGGGTATCTATCCTGCCGTTGACCCGCTGGATTCGACTTCGCGCATTCTTGACCCCAAGGTGATTGGCGAGGCCCACTACAACTGTGCCCAGCGCGTGAAGCAGATTTTGCAGAAGTATAAGGAACTGCAGGATATCATTGCCATTCTGGGTATGGACGAACTCTCTGACGAGGACCGCCTGACCGTGAACCGTGCCCGCAGGGTGCAGCGCTTCTTGAGCCAGCCCTTCACCGTGGCAGAGAAGTTTACGGGCGTACCTGGTGTCATGGTGCCCATTGATGAGGTAATCCGTGGCTTCAACATGATTCTCGATGGCGAGGTGGATGACCTGCCCGAACAGGCTTTCCTGAATGTAGGAACCATCGACGATGCCATTGCCAAGGGCAAGAAGCTGCTGGCACAGGCATAAAATCACGTTTTGTCGGCCGGCATGAGCCGCTTTGGACAGGCAAAGACAACTCTACGCCGCAGTGCGGCTCTGTGCCGGCAAATGTAACCCCTTATCACTGCGCCCTTGGTGCAGCCAGATGTTGACCATCATGAAAGTCGTAATAGTATCTCCCGAAAGGACACTCTATCAGGGCGAAGCCTCCGGCGTGAAGCTGCCGGGAGCAAACGGCCGCTTCGAAGTGTTGCAGGGACACGCTCCAATTATCTCTACGCTGACTGCCGGAACTGTTGAGTGTCAGGGTGATAACCCATGCTCATTTGAAGTAAAGGGCGGATTTGTGGAAGTGGCGCGTAACGAGGTCTCTGTGTGCGTGGAGTTGTGAACCGCTGTTGTGCCCGACCCTGCATCCGGGCTGTGAGGCTGGCGTGTATTCCACGCTCCCGGCAAGGCTCTCTGATGCGCAGATTCCATGCGCTGGCCTGTCTGCCTGCAACCGGAAATGGGCTGTGGCCATTGTCATACCCTCCTGAACCTTGAAAATGGACAGTTTGTCAAAACTCGCCGTCAAGTCGCTGCTGCTCGAAGCGTTGGCCTATGTGCTGGCCGGTGCGCTGCTGATTTATGCCGAAAGCAGGTCGGGCTGGGCATCTGCAAGCTCGCAGGCCCTGCCCATGGTGGTTGTGGCTACCGTACTTTTCGCCTTCAGCGTGTTGGGCAGCATGATCTATCTGCCCCTTTGCCGAAAGGGCGGGAAGGCGGTGATGGGCTTTTACCTCGGCGCGAAGACGCTCCGGCTGCTCGTGGCCATAGTCATGCTGTTGGGCTATGCCTTTCTGTGCGGAGACCAACTGTTGGCTTTTGCCGTCAATCTTTTAACGCTGTATCTGGCGGGACTGGTGGTCTCCACCATATTCTATGCCAAGGCAGAGCGAAACATCTGTAAGAAGAAATGAAACTCTTTTCCCAATCAATCCGCCTTCGCACGGCATGGCTATGTGTATGGCTTCTTTGTGGCTTCGTGGCCTTGCCTGCCTCGGCTTCATCGGCCGGAGAGGGCGAATCGGGTATGCCCGATGTAAAGGAAATCGTGCTCGGACACATGAGCGATGCCTACGAATGGCACATAACAACCTGGAACGGACATCACCTCTCGATTCCGCTTCCCGTCATCGTACAGGGTGCCGACGGCAAGTGGCACACCTTCAGCTCGGCCCGCTTCCATCACAGTGCCGACGGCACTCATGAGGGCTTCTTCCTCAACGAGGAGGCCAACGGAAAGATTTATGAGCGGTTGGCCGACGGCACCGAGGTGCGTCCGCTGGACTTAAGCGTCACCAAGAATGTGGTGCAGATATGGATTGTCGTAGCCATCATGTGTGCTGTCTTTATCAGTTGTGCCCGCTGGTATCGTAACCGCAAGCCGGGCGACAAGGCACCGGGTGGCTTTGTGGGACTCGTTGAAATGTTTGTAATGTCGATCAACGACGACCTGATACGTCCTTCTGTGGGCGAGAAGCATTACCGCCGCTTCGCTCCCTATCTGCTCACGGTCTTCTTCTTCATCTTCATCACCAATCTGTTGGGGCTGCTGCCGATATTCCCCGGCGGTGCCAACATTACAGGCAACATCAACATCACTTTCTTCCTGGCCATCTGTACGGCCCTCATGGTCAACGTGTTCGGCAACAGGGAATACTGGAAGGAAATCTTCTGGCCTCCCGTTCCTGCCTGGCTCAAGGTGCCCGTGCCCATGATGCCCGTCATCGAACTGTTCGGCATTCTCACCAAGCCCTTCGCCCTGATGGTCCGTCTGTTTGCCAACATGATGGGCGGACATGCCATCATTCTGGCCTTGACCTGTGTCATCTTCATCACGTGTCAGATCAATGCCGTGATAGGCACGTCGCTTACGTTCGTCAGTGCCGTGCTGATGATATTCATGAACTGTCTGGAGTTGCTGGTGGCTTTCATCCAGGCCTACGTGTTCACCATGCTGAGTGCCGTGTTCATTGGTCTGGCCCATCCCGAGGCTCACCACGCATCCAAGGAAGCATGAGTCGATTGTAAACAATAGAATCAAAACAACAATAAACCCATAAATCTTAATTCATTATGTTATTACTCGCATTGTTGGAAGCAGCAGGTATTGCTAAGTTGGGCGCCAGCCTTGGCGCAGGTGTCGCAGCTATTGGTGCCGGTCTGGGCATCGGTCGCATTGGTAGTTCGGCCATGGAAGCCATTGCCCGCCAACCCGAGGCAACGGGTGACATCCGCACGAACATGATCATCATTGCAGCCTTGATTGAGGGTGTGGCACTTTTCGCCGTCATCGTCTGCCTGCTCTGTCTCTTCCTCTAATACAACATCTTCATGGGTGAGGTACAAGGCCACCGCGTGGCAGTCACCGGTATGCGCAAGGCTGTCGGTCGTGTGGCATGACGGTTTGCCTCTCACGCGGCGACCTTGTCCCCTCCATCTTCTTTAAAACTGAAACTATGCAGTCCATCAATCTGCCATCCATACTGACCCCCGACCTGGGACTCTTGTTCTGGATGCTGCTGGCTTTTCTGGTCGTTTTCTGTCTGATGGTGAAATTCGGTTTCCCCATTATCACGAAAATGGTGGAAGAGCGCAAGCAGTTCATTGACGAGTCGCTCCAGAAGGCTCATGAAGCCAACGAGCGTCTGGCAGGCATCCAGCAGGAAGGTGAACGTCTGCTGAGCGAAGCCCGGGCGCGTCAGGCCGAAATCCTCAGTCAGGCTAAGGCAACAGGTGACAGCATTGTTCGCGAAGCGCGTGAAAGGGCACAGGCCGAAGGTGCCAAGCTCCTGCAGGAAGCCAAATCACAGATAGAAGCGGAAAAGCAGAACGCCCTGCGCGACATCCGCCAGACTGTGGCCGAACTTTCTGTGGCCATCGCCGAAAAGGTGGTGCGCCAGAAGCTCAGTGGCGACAAGCAGCAGCAGCAACTCATTGAGCGCATGCTCGATGAGGTACGCTAAACGCTTTCCTCCCCAGGGGGTGGGGCGTGTGTCACGTCCCATTCGGTCCATTGTCTAACCCAATGCAATTTATTTTATCAAATGGATTCAGGCATCCTTTCCATGCGCTATGCGAAGGCATTGCTGAGCTTTGCAGCCGAGTTGCACGAGGACGAACAGGCTTATGCTGAAATGTCGGCCTTGTCGCAAGCCTTTGTTGCGGTGCCGGCCCTGCATCAGGCTATGCTCAATCCCATGCTGCCGGAAGCGGACAAGTTCAAGCTCCTGCTCACAGCGGCTTGTGGAGACAAGAAGCCCTCAAAGTCTCTTGAGCGGTTCTTGCAGCTCGTTCTTGCCAACGGGCGGGCTTCGGCCATGCTGTTCATTGCCCATTCGTTTGGCACGCTCTACCGGCGCACTAACCACATCATCAACGGAAAGCTGGTCGTTCCGGCCAAAGTGGGCGATGAGTTGATAGCCCGGCTGCAGCAGGTCGTAGAAAACAGATCGCAGTGTAAAGTCGATTTCGAAGTCGAGGTCGACCCGGCTATTCAGGGAGGTTTTATCCTGTCGTACGACACTTATCGGCTTGATGCCAGCCTGCGAACAGAGCTGTCCCGGCTTCGACGTGAATTGTCGAGGTAGTGTTTTGCAAGAGGAGGGGGGAGAAGAGTTGAAAGTCGAAGAGGTCTAATGGTTTATGCGGACGCTCACTGGGCGGATGACAACTGCGCTTCATAGTATTCCTCATAAACTCTCTAAACGATTAACTATCAGCTCATCTTACAGATTCTTCAACAATCAACTTCTCTTGCAGACTATAAACTCTTCAACAATCAACTTCTCTTATAATGTAGAAACAAATGTCCAACAATATCAAACCCAGTGAAGTTAGCGAGGTCCTTTTGCGTCAGCTTCACGACATCAACAACGACCTCAAGTTCGACGAGGTTGGCGTGGTGCTCTCCGTGGGCGACGGCGTTGCCCACGTTTATGGCCTGAATAACGTCACCGAGAACGAACTGGTTGAATTTGAAAACGGGGTAATGGCAGTTGCCATGAACCTGGAGGAAGACAATGTCGGCGTGGTGCTGCTCGGCTCTTCTGAGGGCATCAAAGAGGGACAGTCGGTGAAACGCACGGGCAAGGTAGCCTCCATCGAGGTCAGTGAACAGATGCTCGGTCGCGTCATTGACCCACTCGGCCGTCCGCTCGACGGCGGACAGCCCATTGGCGGTGACAAGTATCTCATGCCTCTCGACCGCAAGGCTCCCGGTGTGATTTATCGTCAGCCCGTAACCCAGGCCCTGCAGACCGGCATCAAGAGTGTCGACTCCATGATTCCCATTGGCCGCGGACAGCGCGAACTCATCATCGGTGACCGCCAGACCGGCAAAACGGCCATCGCCATCGACACCATTATTAACCAGAAGTTCAACTATGCGGCAGGCGACCCTGTCTATTGCATCTACGTGGCTATCGGCCAGAAAGCCTCTACTGTGGCAAACATCGTGAATACACTGCGCGAGGCCGGAGCGATGGACTACACTGTCATTGTCAGTGCAACAGCCAGCGAACCCGCTGCTATGCAGTATTACGCACCGTTTGCCGGCGCAGCTATCGGCGAGTTCTTCCGTGACCGTGGCAAGCACGCCCTGGTAGTCTACGATGACCTTTCGAAGCAGGCTGTGGCCTATCGCGAAGTGTCGCTCATCCTGCGTCGTCCTTCAGGACGTGAGGCATATCCCGGCGATGTGTTCTATCTCCACTCCCGCCTGCTCGAACGTGCTGCCAAGATTAACAATCAGCAGGAAGTGGCTGAGCAGATGAATGACCTGCCCGCCTGTCTCAAAGGCCAGGTGAAGGGAGGCGGCTCGCTCACCGCGCTGCCCATCATCGAAACGCAGGCAGGCGACGTGTCGGCCTATATCCCGACCAACGTCATCTCTATCACCGACGGCCAGATATACCTTGTGTCCGACCTCTTCAACCAAGGCTTCCGTCCCGCTATCGATGTCGGCATCTCCGTGAGCCGTGTGGGTGGTGCAGCTCAAATCAAGAGTATGAAGAAGGTGGCTGGTACACTCAAAATCGACCAGGCCCAGTATCGCGAGCTCGAAGCATTCGCCAAGTTCTCGTCCGACATGGACTCTGTCACCGCCATGACCATCGATCGCGGCCGCAAGAACAACCAGCTGCTCATTCAGGCACAGTACAGCCCCATGCCCGTAGCCGAACAGGTGGCTATACTCTACTGCGGCACCCGCGGTCTGCTCAAGGACGTAGCGATTGACAAGGTGCGCGACTTCCAGGACACCTTCCTCCAGGTGTTGCGCAGTAGCCATGTTGACACCGTGCTCACGCCGCTGGCCCAAGGAAAGCTGGACGACGAAGTGTGCAAGGAAATCGAAAGCGTGGCTGCCGACATAGCCGTACAATATAAAGCATAACAACTCATGGCCTCACTCAAAGAAGTCAAGACGCGCATAGCCTCCGTCAACAGCACCCGCAAGATAACCAGTGCGATGAAGATGGTGGCCTCCTCCAAGCTCCACCACGCGCAGCAGGCCATCGAGTCGATGCGCCCCTACGAGCAGCGTCTGTCACACATCATGTCCACCTTTGTGGAGAGTTTGGAGGGAACTGCCCAGACACCTTATGCCACCCATCGCGAGGTGAAGCGCGCAGCCATTGTGCTGTACACCTCCAACACGTCGCTCTGCGGTGGTTTCAATGCCAACGCCATCAAGGCGTTCAACCGCAAGGTGTCTGACTACCGCCGACAAGGCATCGAGGTGTCACAGGTTGTTGCCATCGGAAAGAAGGCGGCCGATGCTGTGCGCAAGGCTGGTTTCGATGTGACTGCAGACCATGCCCTGCTGCTTGACCATCCGGCCTATGCTCCTGCTGCCCAGGTTGCAGCGCAACTCATGCAGCAGTTTGCCGACGGGCAGATAGACCAAGTCGACCTGATTTACCACCACTTCAAGAGTGCAGGGTCGCAGGTGCTGCTGTCCGAGACATTGTTGCCTGTGAAGCTCGAAGCTGAGGGCGGCGCGTCATCTCTTGCGAAACCCGAAGCCGGCCAGCCGGCCTTGGACTTCATCGTAGAGCCTTCGCCGCAGCAAGTGTTGGCAGAGCTGGTGCCTCGTTCGCTCCACCTCAAGGTCTACACAGCCTTGCTTGACAGCTTAGCCAGTGAACATGCCGCCCGCGTCATAGCCATGCAGGTGGCCACCGACAATGCCGACGAACTCCTCCGCAGCCTCAGACTCACCTACAACAAGACGAGACAGCAGGCCATCACCGCCGAACTGCTCGATATCGTGGGTGGCAGCATGCAATAAGTGTCTGCCGGCAAGGATAATCGACACCGCAAATAATCCAAGAGGGAGAACGCGTAGCACATCTGTGCTGTGTGCGTTCTCCCTCTTTTTCGGTCTATCTAAACATACTTGGTGAAGTATCTAAACATACTTGGCGAAGTATCTAAACATACTTGGCCATTTATCTTTAGATACTATCTGGAGGATGTCTTGTCCGATTTACAGGGCTTCGGGCAGGATGTTTTTGCTATTCCGTGTTTTAGCGGACAGCAATAATTTTGGAGTGAAGTCCTCAAAAGCCGTAGATAGAAGGCAATGGTGCACTGGGAGAGTAGGAAAAATGCAGCTTTGAACTATGGACACGCTGTGAAGCAAGCTGCTTAGCCCGCTCTCCCAGTCGTGTTAGCAGTCTACACGGAGGGAAAAATCATCAGCACCCATCCTCTTCAATCAGGGAGGGGCTGGATAAGATAGGCTGCGCTCGGCCAAGGCAAGAGCAAATTTTATTGGGTGCTGAAGTTACGGACCTCGTGCAATGAAAAAGCCCTGACTCGTGAAAGTCAGGGCTTTGTTCCAATGTCTTTGAAGTTTACAAGAAGAGGGCGATACAAGTTATGGCCCCCCTTCAGTGTATTTTAAGCAACTTACTTGGCTTTGGCAACGATGGCCTTGAAGGCCTGGGGATTGTTGACGGCGAGGTCGGCGAGCACCTTGCGGTTGATCTCAATGCCGGCCTTGTGAAGGCCGCCCATCAGCTGCGAGTAAGAGAGGCCTTCGAGGCGGGCAGCTGCGTTGATGCGCTGAATCCACAGTGCGCGGAAGTTGCGCTTCTTGTTGCGGCGGTCGCGGAAGGCGTAGGTCAGACCTTTTTCCCAAGTGTTCTTGGCAACGGTCCAGACATTCTTGCGGGCACCGTAGTAACCGCGGGTGAGCTTGAGGATTCTCTTACGCTTTGCTCTTGAAGCTACGTGATTGACTGATCTTGGCATTTTGTTGTTTCGTTTTGGAAGTTAGCGCCGCCGCGTCTGGAGTTTGTTTGAAGGCGGCGGTCTTGTGGGCTAAACGTCCGGTTAGACTTTGGTTGAGTGAGATGAAAAGATTTTTGCTTCCCAAGCGCGGCCTGCCCATTTCGTTTGGAGGCAGGTGCTTGAAGATTAGCGGAGGCAGAGGAGTTCACGCACCTGACGTACGTTCGTGCCGTCAACGATGGCTACGTGGTCGAGGTTGCGCTTCTGCTTCTTGGTCTTCTTGGTCAGAATGTGACTGTGGTAAGCATGACGTCTTTTGATCTTACCTGTTCCGGTAAGAACGAAACGCTTCTTGGCACCGGAATTGGTCTTTACTTTTGGCATTTTCTTTGTTTGTTAATGAGTTAATATATACTGCGGCTGCGTGA
>CAMBOH010000082.1 GCA_945869305.1 uncultured bacterium | reverse complement strand
GCTTGCTGGGCCTTCAGCCCGCTCCATAAACGCTTGTCAGCTACAAGTGAACACTCCCGACACCACTCCTTATTTATATATAGGGGCGCGACAAGCAGGTCCTACAGCACGTGTGGTGAAGCAGCTACCTGTGGCGCCCCATTGGTCGGACAATCTTGTCGGAATAAGCATCAACGCTTCGTTTCCGCCATTCGCATGTTCTTGCCCAACAAGTTACACTGTGCCTTGAGTTCGGGCAATGCCTTGTTGATTTGGCGCAGCTCGTCCAGCACAGCCTCTGTACGCTTTCCTTGGGCGACTCTGCGCTGCAGTTCATCGCGGCGGGCCTTCATGGCCGTCAGTTCCTGCTGTCTCTGCTGCCACTGAACGGCGATGCGGCGGGCCGATGCGCTTCGGAACTGTGCCAAGTCGGTGTAGACCAGCTGGTCATTGATCACATAGACCACATGATGCTGGCGGTCATTCCTGGCCGTTGCAGCCAGTACCTCCTGCAAACGCTGACGGGCAAGTTCCAGAGCCTGCTGGTCGGTTTGGGTCGCCGCCATGCTTTGAAGCCGGGCATACTGGCGCAGCTGCTCCGTACCTATGCTGTCCACATCATACACCTCGCGCGTAGTGCCTGGCACAAACACATACACACACACGGTGTCGGGCTGCTGGTTGCGGTCGGTCACGAGCCAGCCCAACTGCGAAGTTTCATCAATGGCCAGCAACAAGTCGTTGGCAGGCGAGTTAAAAGGCATGCCGAGGTTCTCGGCCTTGAGATACTGCTGCGACTCGGCACTGTAGCGGGTCACGAAGAGGTCATAGCCACCCAGGCTACCCGGGCCTTGTCCCGCAAAGTACACAGTGACACCGTCAGGCATGACAAAAGGTGACTGGCGGCTGCATGCCTCACACTCTACGCCCGGCAACGGTTCCGGGGTAGTCCATCCCGAAGCCAGTCGGCCCGCCGCATAGAGCTGGCGGCCGCACAAGGCCGTGTCGGGAACAGAGAAGTACAGCCGGTCGCCCAGGTCGTTGATGTAGGCCCAGCCATCTGCTCCGGCAGGCAAACCGGGCACGCTGTCTCCCAGCGCAGCGAAATCTATCAATCGGCCTGCTCCTGGTGACAGGCGCACAGTGGCAGGCACCTCGCCAAGGGCAACCTTGAAGCTGTCGACAAACAGTACCTGCTCTGTGCCCAGCAACATGTCAGCGCCCTGCAACGCACGTTGCAAGTCGGCTTCAAGCCTCACCGTGCTTTTCTGCGCCTTGCGGGCAGCCGCTATGTCGAGCCGCAATTGCTGCGCGGCTTCATCAAAACGGTAGAGCTGCATGAGCTGCTCGGCACTCAGTGTGCCATTCTTTTGCACCCCCGAACGCCCGCGCTGGCCATATGCCGGAAGCGTGGCGGCTAACAACAGCAGGCAAAATATACGTGTGACGAATCGCATGATTATTCTGTAAGATTTCCAGTTGAATGATGTAAAAACGCCCAAAAGTACGATTTTCTTTTTATCGGAAGGAAGCGGATGCCACATTTTATGTATTTTTGCGCTGCCCTGAAGGACGCTGTACTGTTGACAAGTTGAAGAGATTGGAAGTTCAGAAGCATACCCACCAAGCAGATGGCTACTCCACCCCATCGTGAACTTACCGACTTCCCGCCAACAAACTTCCCACTGGACGCAGCTCTCCATCAGACGTTTCAACCTAAATTCGAGCAAAGCTCTCCATCATGACCAGCACATCCTACACACCGTCTACCAAGAACCGTCCTGCCCTGCAACACAGCCTGCTGAAGCTGTGCCTCACACTGGCCCTTGCCCTCCCCATGCTTTCTCAGACACAACCGGCAGCAGCATCCGCCTGGCGGACAACGGCGAATCCGTGCGTGAAGTTCGGGCCGTATGCGACACCGGCCATGCTGACCCCGACACCGCAATTCCCCTTCAAGACCTACAAGGTGAAGCGCAAGGACACGCTCTACGGCATAGCCCGCGCACACCAGATTACCGTGGACGAGCTGATGGAGGCAAACCCTGAGCTGAAAGCTTCGGACTATAAGCTGAAGAAGGGTGTCACACTTCGCATCCCCGTCAAGCCAGCCCAACCTGCCTATCAGCCGCTCGACACGCTGAGAGTGGCCGTGGTGCTGCCTTTTGTAGGCAAGGGCATGGAGCACGAACGCAGTGTGGAGTTCTACCGTGGCATGCTCATGGGGATAGACGAGCTGAAGGCTGCCGGGCTCAGTGTCCACGTGTCGGCCTTCAATGAGCCGGCCTCCGAACAGGGCATTGCCCCGATAATGGCCGGCATACAGAAGGTACGGCCCGATGTCGTGGTAGGCCCGCTCTACCCCTCCCACTTTACCGAGGTGGCCTCTCACTCCAGCCGCGACATGAAGGTGGTGATTCCCTTCTCGTCGAAGGTGCCGCAAGTGGACTACCGCCCCGAACTCTTTGTGATAAACACGCCCGAACGCTACGAGGCCGAACAAGCTGCGGCTCTGTTTGAAAGCAAATTCAAGAAGGACCGCTGCGTCGTCCTGCTCAAAGGACTACAGAGCAACAAGCAAGCGTTCTGTCAGGCACTGCTTCAGCGACTGCTGGAGGGCGGCTACCAAGTGCTGCAATATCCCGCCTCGACCAGTGCCGCCGATTTGGCAGCCGTGTTGCGTTCAAAAAACAAGAAGGTGATGCTCGTGCCGGCTGACGACTCCAGCGAGACACTGGACGCCATGCTGGCCAAGTCGGCTGAACTGCGTGCCCTGCTCCCCGCAACGGAGTTCTCGCTGCTGGGCTATGACAAATGGATCTCCCTGAGCGAAGGCACCAGAAAGAAGGAGGAGATGCACGCCGCCAGCACCTACATCATCACACCCAACTTCTACTTCCCCTACACCAAGGCCGCCATTGATTTTGGCAAGGACTACCGGCAGTGGTTCAACGCCGAACTGCTGGCCAGCAACCCGCGCATGGCCCCGCTGGGCTACGACTTCAGCATCGGCTTCCTGGCGGGCATGGCCACCTATGGCCACGATTTCAACACCCAGAACCCTCAGCCCAACACCGTAGCGGCACGCCCCAAGCTGCAAAACCAAATGCTCTTTGCTCCTGCTGGTGCAGGCGGCGGCTACGTGAGCCGAAGCATGTGGCTCATACATTTCAAGACTGACATGAGCATCGTGAAGCTGCTGTAAACCGTTGTTTTAGTTGAAAAGTCGATTGTTCATAGTTGGAAAGTCGATTGTTTAGATGGTTATAGTTGAAAAGTTTATAAGGTCACTGTCCTGCGCAATCATCCTCCGCTCAATGAGCGATCTTATAAGCCTTCAACGCTTCTACTTTCAACTTTTTATCTTGTATACTTCAATCGAGCAAAGCTCCCCCATCATGCCCCGCATTCACTCCCTATTATATATCCTTCTGCTGTCTCTGGCAGCTGCGCCCCGGGCCGCGGCCCAGATCGGTGAGCCACGCGACAACATCGCGGTGGGCGTATCAGCCGGTGTGGCCATGAACACCATCGGATTCGACCCTACCATCAAACAAAGCCAGCACATGGCTCCTACCCTTGGTCTTGTGGCACGCTTCACCAGCGAAAAGTATTTCAACACGCTCTGCGCCCTCCAACTGGAACTGAACTACACCCAACTGGGCTGGAAGGAGAAAGTGCTCGACTCAAATTCGGAGCCTTTGCCCGACAAATACAGCCGCCACCAGCACTACCTGCAACTTCCCCTGTTGGCACGACTGGGTTGGGGCAAGGAACAAGGCGGACTGATGGGCTACTTCCTGGCTGGTCCACAGTTCGGCTACTTCCTGACCGAAAGCAGCGAGCAGAGCACCTTTACGCTCGACGCTTATGGCAAGCCTGACCGCCCCAACGGACTGTCAGCACAATATGACATGCCTATCGAAAACAAATTTGACTACGGCATCACTGCCGGAGCCGGCATAGAATGGAGTACGAAGGCTGGACGCTTCGCCCTCGAAGCACGCTACTACTACGGCCTCTCCGACATCTACAAGAACTCCAAGAAGGACGTGTTCGGCCGCTCAAACAACAACACCATCGTCCTGAAGGCCGTCTATCTGTTTGACCTGAAATAAACCAAGACAGGAGGGCAACGCATACGCATATTTCACCCTCGTAAAAATCGTTCAACCCTTCAGCTAGCCCTTCATTCTCGCTGATACTCAGAAGGAAACAGGCTGAAGGGTTTTGTTTTCAAACCCTTCAGGAAGTGTCAGCCTGACTGACAGTCTTCGGCATCCACTCTCTTTTCGAACCCGCTTGAACCATGACCTGCAAGTCCAGGCTTTGACGCAACAACCCGCCGAATCGTCACGCTTAGCCCAGCCTCCGTTTTCTCCACTGTTATTGCCTGACCCAACAATTTTTCCCTGTTGCCTTCAAGCGTTCAAGGTACTGGGAGAGCAGGCATCCTGCCTGCTCCGTAATTCATCATCGGAACTTATTCGGAGCTTAATCGGACAAAATCAGGAAAAGTCAGGCTGAAGGGTCTGAAGGGTTTGAAACGCAAACCCTTCAGCCAGTTTCCCTATGAGTATCAACGAGAATGAAGGGCTTACTGAAGGGTTGAACGATTTTTCGGCTTTAAAATTGCGTATATAAAGGGGCACCTGTCTACTCATGCTTTTGCCCCTTCAGGGCGCACTATCGGCGGTCAACATACCCAGGGCGATGCCCTGGGCTACGTGCTTGCTGGGCCTTCAGCCCGCTCCTTGAACGGCTAAACGAAACAATCTGTTCCCCGCTTTTTATTTGCCGTGTCGGAAATATTTCGTTCTTTCGCTGCCTATAAATGAATTTGGACACAATGAAGACTTCACGACACAGTAATCTACTCTATCATACAGTTGCCTTTCTCACAGTAGCCGTCTGGGGCTCCACCTTCGTCTCCACCAAGGTGTTGATGCTCAACGGGCTGTCGCCGGCACACATATTCACCCTTCGCTTCGGCATCGCCTATGTGCTGATGCTCGCCTTCAGCCACAACCGCCTTTTTGCCCGTTCGTGGCAGGACGAGGCCAAGATGGTGTTGCTCGGCATCACGGGCGGCTCGCTCTACTTCATGGGCGAAAACGAGGCGATGAATTTCACTACAACCACCAACACCTCGCTCATCGTGTGTAGTTGTCCGCTATTCACCACCCTGATGATGCGTGTGTGCTACCGCGACTCCACACGCATCAATGCCCTGCAGATGTTCGGTTCGCTGCTGGCCTTTGCCGGCATAGTCATAGTAGTGCTCAACGGGCGTTTCGTTCTCCATCTCTCACCCGTGGGCGATGCGCTGGCCTTTCTGGCGTGCATCAGTTGGGTGGCCTATTCGTTGCTGATGAAATCCGTGCTCCACGCTTACAGTGCGGCCTTCATCACCCGCAAGGTGTTCTTCTACGGTGTGCTCACCATCCTGCCTTACTTCCTCTTCGACTCCTCACTGCCGCCGGCCAGCGTCATGCTGCGTCCGCAGGTGTGGGGCAATCTGCTGTTTCTGGGCTGCATTGCCTCCATGGTGTGCTACCTCACCTGGAACTGGTGCATCGCCAGACTCGGTGCTGTGAAGGTCACCACATGGGTGTATTTCAATCCCGTCAGCACCATGGTCTTCGCCTCATGGGTGCTCGATGAAACCATCACTCCCTATTTCGTGGCTGGAGCCGCCTGCATCCTGACAGGGATGTATGTGGCCGACAAGAAGACGGTGGAGCAATAACGACGCAACCGAAAAAACTGTGGAGATACTGTACAGGTACTGGGAGAGCAGGCATCCTGCCTGCTCACACTACTTCAACTCCCTCAACTGTTTAAACTTCTAAACTTCCTCAACTGTTTAAACTTCTTCAACTCCTCAACTCCCCAATTCCCCCTCCCCCTACTCTTCCAGCAGGTCTGGACGCAGCCGCCGAGTGCGTTCCAAGCTCTGCGCCAACTCCCATTCCTTGATTTTGGCATCATGTCCTGACAGCAGGATGTCGGGCACCTTCCAGCCTTTGTAGTCAGCCGGACGCGTGTAGACCGGCGCAGCCAGCAGATTGTCCTGAAACGAGTCGCTCAGCGCACTCTGCTCGTCGGAAAGCACGCCCGGCACCAAACGTACAATGGCATCACACATCACAGCCGCCGGAAGCTCACCGCCTGTCAGCACATAATCGCCCACACTCACCTCCTTCGTTATCAGGTGTTCGCGAATGCGGTAGTCAATACCCTTGTAATGTCCACACAGGATAATCAGGTTGCCCTTCAGCGAAAGCTCGTTGGCCATGGGCTGGTCGAACTGTTCACCGTCGGGCGAAGTGAATATCACCTCGTCGTAGTCACGCTCTGCCTTCAGCGCACTGATGCAAGCATCGATAGGCTGACACTGCATGACCATACCGGCAAAGCCGCCAAACGGGTAATCATCAACCCGACGGTGTTTGTCGGTGGTATAGTCGCGAAGGTTATGTATATGAATTTCCACCAGCCCCTTCTTTTGTGCACGGGCCAGAATCGAGGTGTTTACAAAGCCGTCGAGCATCTCGGGCAATACGGTGATGATGTCTATGCGCATAGTGTGGCGTGTTTGTGATTTTTTCTAACGGGATGCAAAAGTAAGGATTTATGCCCACTTGACACGGGTTTCGCGACAAGTTTCGGCAACATCTGCAATTAGCCATTCAAGTTTCGCAAGTTTTCACTTGTAGCTGACAAACGTACATGGAGCGGGCTGAAGGCCCAGCAAGCGCATAGCCCAGGGCAACCGACGAAGGAGCGAGAGTAGAGCGGAGCTTGCTCCAGCTATACCGAGCGAGGAGGAGGAAGACGAAGTCAACGCCCTGGGTTGGTCAACCGCCGCAAAGTGCGCCCTGCAAGGGCAAAAGCATGGACACAAAGGGCAAAAGCATGGATGCAAAACCCATGTATTCTAACGCTTTTACATAAGATTGGCTGCGCTCGGCATAGCTCAAGCAAGCTTGGCTTTGCTCTCACTTGCACAATCTTTGCCCTTACAGGGCGCACTTCATCGCTTCATCATACCCAGGGCGATGCCCTGGGCTATGTGCTCGTTGCCCCTTCTTGCCTTGAACGCATGTTTTCCCTTCGGGGCGTGCCTTGAACGCTTGCGCTTATTCTCTGATTCAATTTGCGAAACGTGAGTAAGCCATATCACGCTGCCGGTCCGTTACACACAACGAGACTTGCAGCGAATTTTACGCAACAATATGTGCCACATCAAATAGGCTCTGTATTTGAGCATAAACGGCACTGACTTTGGGGCATGTTCCCAACACCCGGTGGACGTATTCTGCTTGTGTCTTCTGTACTTGATCAAGGGCTCCTTTTCAAAACAGACCTTGAAACACGACTTGCCCACCAAGAAAAGCCAATTGTCATGGGTAGCCATCAAATGCCTGCTCGGAAACGGCAAAGCCACCTCTAACACCGGACGGCGAAATGCCATACAACATCCCAGATAGGAGAATCGGAATATGTTGCCCCAGAATGTACGGTAAGGAGACGAAAGGCTCCACAAGGACTCCGAGATGACATTCAAATTACCGTCCACGACCTCTGCGTCAGACACCACCATGTCCGCCTGGGCCAAATCCTTCTTGATGATGGACAACTTGTTTGGCATCCAGACATCATCCTGGTCTGACAGGACAATAATGTCTCCGGACGCATGCTTCAACGCATTCTCAAAATTGGGGGTATATCCGTGCTCGGATTGGTTATGCACCACCCTAATCCTTTTGTCATCAAAACCAGCGATTATGGCAAGGGTGTCGTCCGTAGAGCCATCGTCCGAAACGATCACCTCATCATCGGCTGACAATTGCGAAACGATCGACACCAACTGTTCTTTAATGTATTTCTGACCATTGTAGGTGGCAAGACATACAGAGACTTTCATATATAACTTTGTTTTTGAATGCTACGAGAATCCTTGAATCCCCTCCACATGACCTTCAACTTCTCCTTCCTGTTTCGCTCGACATACAAGAGTTGCAAGATGATCAACAGGAAGAAAAAGTTCTTTTTGATTATAAACAGCGGGAAGCGGCCAAAGTATAGTTTGGACAAAAAAAAGTGGTTCCTGCTCATGTAATATCTCCGCATCAGGGAGTGGTTGGTGCTGGAGACGTTCCAGAGCAAGAATCGCCTATACTGCGGATTGCCTAAATGGTGCAACAATACGTATTGGCTGATACGATAGGTCTTGTAGCCTGCTTTAGCAACACGCAAACTGAAATCAAAGTCTACACAATCTATGAATAGAGACTCATTGTAAAAACCCACCGTAGAAAAGACCTCTGTATTATGCAGGCATCCCGACGTGATAATCGTGTGCTTCTGCTTCACCCTTATGTCCTCAGGAACAGGGTGGAACACATCAGAAAACTGGCAGGAAAGCAGGCCGAAAGAATCTGTCTGCAGCTTTAATATCGCTCTGTTATATACAGACACGAATTCCGGATAAGGCAACGAGTCCTGGTCGAAGGTGAATATCCATTTGGGAGCAAATTCCAGTGCTGACTTGATACCGATATTCAAAGCTTTGGCAATCCCCAAATTGGAAGCATTGACAACGACCCGAAGATTGCTTATTTCTGCTTGGAGTGAACGGAACAATGCGTCAACCTCGTTGGAGCCATTATCGACAATAATGACCTTATAAGAAAACGAGGCAATCCTCCTGACATTGTTTATCAATGAGTCATCGGGATTGTAGGTCACAATCACACTGCAAGTATTGTTAGAATTTATTTCCTGCATACTTTGGGTTAACTATAAATGGCTCACGTTTCGCAAGTTGAATCAGAGAATAAGCGCAAGCTTTCAAGGCACGCCCCGAAGGGGCAACGAGCACATAGCCCAGGGCATCGCCCTGG
>CAMBOH010000081.1 GCA_945869305.1 uncultured bacterium | reverse complement strand
GGCTTCGAGGTGCACCCTGAACGCACGCCATCGCATCATCCACACGCATTTGCGGTCCATTCACGGCAATTCGCGTTCTTCTCTTTGGGAACGTAAATGACCGCGTATGGTCGTAAATATTCGCTTAGAGGAGACGGTCTGTCCGCGTATGTATTATCTGTCTGCAGATGTCAGAAAGATGTAAGACAGAACAGGTTCTGTCGTTCCTCTCGGGCTTCGAGGTGCATCCCGAACGCACACCATCGCATCATCCACACGCATTTGCGGACCATTCACGGCAATTCGCGTTCCTCTCTCTGGGAACGTAAATGACCGTAATGGTCTGCGAATGGCCGCAAATATCCGCTTGGAGGCGTTCAAGACACTGGGAGAGCAGGCATCCTGCCTGCTTCAACGACAACAGCAAGCAGGAGGTTTTTGTAATTCGTAACTGACACAGGGTTTTACTGGTGACCCTGGAATGCACCCGAAAGACTCTTTTTTTACACACAACCGTGCGGCATTCCAATGTTTTACGTAATTTTGCAAACAAATGCAGGTGTGTCTACAGCCGTGTTAGGATGCGCGAATGGTCCCGAGTCTCTCTGGGACTGAACGGGAACTGACTCTCTGGTACCCTACACACCACCCTACACAAATAATACAACATCGCCTGCCAAGGTTCTTTCACTTCGGTGAAAAGCGCAATATTCACAACCCTATCACAACTCTGAACAATGGGAATATTTAGCATTTTCTCAAAAAAGGAGAAAAAAGAAGTGCTGGATGCGGGACTGGAAAAGACCAAGACCAGCTTTTTCGGCAAACTGTCGAGAGCCATTGCCGGCAAAAGCAAAGTCGATGATGAAGTGCTGGACAAACTCGAGGAAATACTCATCACCTCTGACGTGGGCACGGAAACTACCATCGACATCATTCACCGCATTGAGGAACGCGTGGCGCGCGACAAATATGTGGGCACTTCTGAACTGCACCGCATCCTGAAAGAAGAAATCGGAGATCTGCTCACCATGAGCGGAAACAAAGAGACCGAAGGCTTTGACATCCCCGAAGACAAAAGGCCTTACGTGATTATGGTGGTAGGTGTGAACGGCGTTGGCAAAACCACTACCATCGGCAAACTGGCCTACCAGTTCAAACAGGCCGGACTCAAAGTGGTACTGGGAGCTGCCGACACCTTCCGCGCGGCCGCTGTTGAGCAGCTGGTCATATGGGGAGAACGGGTGGATGTGCCTGTTGTCAAACAGAAGATGGGCAGCGACCCCGCCAGTGTGGCCTACGACACTATCAGCTCGGCCAAGGCCAACCAGGCCGATGTGGTCATCATTGATACCGCAGGACGCCTCCACAACAAGGTAGGACTCATGAACGAGCTGACCAAAATCAAGCGGGTCATGCAGAAGGTGTCGCCCACCGCACCCGACGAAGTGCTGCTCGTGCTTGACGGAAGCACCGGACAGAATGCCTTCGAACAGGCCAAACAGTTTGTCAAGGCTACCGAGGTTACGGCCCTGGCCATTACCAAACTGGACGGAACGGCCAAAGGAGGCGTGGTGCTGGGCATCTCACACGAAATGAACGTTCCGGTCAAATACATCGGCTTGGGCGAGAAGATGACGGACCTGCAGCCCTTTAACCGCAGCGAGTTTGTCGAGTCGCTCTTCGAAGGACAATCTCTGTAGGACTGCCGTTCTCTCACACTCAAGCCTCCCACTGCATCTATCATACCCACAACTTCAACCCAACCACAGCCACACAACGACTGAACCAATGCGCAAGGTAGACATCATCACCATGGGATGCTCCAAGAATTTGGTGGATTCCGAACAACTGCTCAACCAATTCAAGGAACAGGGTTTCCAGATTTACCACAACCCCGAGGCCATGCACGGTGACATTGCCATCGTGAACACATGCGGCTTTATCGGCGATGCCAAAGAAGAAAGCATCAACATGATCCTCGAACTCTGTGAACTGAAGGAGAATGGGGAGCTCAACAAGCTTTTCGTGATGGGATGTCTGTCTGAACGCTACCTGCAGGAGCTCAAGGAGGAAATTCCGCAGGTCGACAAGTTCTACGGCAAATTCAACTGGAAAGAACTGATTGCTGACCTGGGCAGCCAATATAACCCTGACACCCTGCAACACCGCGTGCTCACCACGCCCAAACATTACGCTTACCTGAAGATATCCGAAGGCTGCAACCGACAATGTGCCTACTGTGCCATCCCCATCATCACGGGGGCCCATGTCAGCCGTCCCATGGAGGAGATTCTGGACGAAGTGCGCCTGTTGGTCAGCCAAGGCGTAAAGGAGTTCCAAGTGATTGCACAGGAACTGACCTTCTACGGCGTGGACCTCTACCAGCAGCAGAAGCTGCCCGAACTGATTGAGCGCATGGCTGAAATTCCAGGTGTGGAATGGATCAGACTGCATTATGCCTACCCGGCCAACTTCCCGCTCGACCTGCTGCGCGTAATGCGCGAACACAGCAACGTGTGCAACTATCTCGACATTGCCTTGCAGCACATTTCAGACAACATGCTGCAACGCATGCACCGCCACATCAACAAGCAGCAGACCTTAGACTTGCTCCAGGAGTTCAGACGGCAGGTGCCCGGCATCTGTCTCCGCACTACACTCATGGTCGGCTTCCCCGGAGAGACCGAAGCTGACTTTGCCGAACTCATGGACTTCGTGAAGGAAGCCCGCTTCGAACGGATGGGAGCTTTCGCCTACAGCGAGGAAGAAGGGACTTTTGCGGCCGAAAACTACACCGATGATGTTCCCGATGAACTGAAGCAAAGCCGGCTGGACCAGCTCATGGCCTTGCAGGAAAGCATTGCAGCAGAGATTGCCCAGCAACAGATTGGCAAGACCCTGCGCACCGTCATCGACCGCAAGGAAGGAAACTACTATATCGGACGCACCGAGATGGATTCACCCGAAGTGGACTGTGAAGTGCTCATTGCCGAAGAGGACGCACCCCAAGTGCTGACGGTCGGCTCCTTCCACCTGGTGAACATAACCGATGCCGAGGAATTCGACCTTTATGGCAAGGTCGTTTCATGAAAACATCTAACAGCATGAACAACAAGGACTTCATACAGACTTTGGCCTCTGATCTGGCGATTACGCCCAAAGCTGCACAAAAAATGACGTCGGCCCTCATCGCGACATTGGCCGAAAACCTGGACAGCGACACCTCCCTGTCAATCCAGGGGTTCGGTTCATTCGAAGTGAAAAAGAAAATGGAGCGCATCGTGGTGAATCCCGCTACCCGACAACGCAAGCTGATACCACCCAAACTGGTATTGGCCTTCAAGCCCAGTGCGGTGCTCAAGGAAAAGATGCAATAATGGCCACCCGGCCTCCAGCCGTCTTCACCGAACCCTCCACCTTACTTCCTCCTTCCTTATCCTTATCTCATCTCCCTGTCTATGAAGAAGAAACTGCTCCTACAAGATTTTGCCGACTTGCTGGTACAAAACGGACATGCCTCTAAAAAGGAGGCCGAAAGTTTTGTGCGTACTTTCTTTGATGTGATAGAACAAGGACTGTCTGAGGACAAGTTTGTAAAAATCAAGGGGCTCGGCACCTTTAAGCTCGTGGCTGTCAGCGAACGCGAAAGTGTCAACATCAACACGGGCGAACGCTTCCAGATTAGCGGGCACACCAAAATCTCCTTCACGCCCGACAACAGCATGAAGGACCTGGTGAACCGGCCCTTCGCCCACTTCGAAGCCGTTGACCTGAACGAAGAGACGGATATGGCCGAACTGGACCAGGTGGACAAGGATATGGCGCTCATCATGCAGGAGGAAGAACAGGAAGAGGCTGATGACGCTGACCCCAACGCGGAAAGCATCAGATACACCGTGCCCAGCACCATCACGACGGGTATGGACGAAGTCGCAGAAACACCTGAAACAACTGAGGAACCGGAAGAAGAGGAAGAAGAAGCAGAACAAAGCTCTACTTCAGATGAAAACATAGAAGCAGTTGTGTATCAAGATGATTCAGCTCAAACTGAAACCACTGACAGCATGCGCAAGACCGAGCCTGCTGACACCGCTGATCCTGCCGCCAGCCCGGTCGAGGAGGAAGCACCGGCTACCGACAGCCAGCCGGCTCCTCCCACTACAGAAACCGATGAGACGCAGTCTGAAGAGACGGAAACCACTGAGCCCCAAGGCAGCCTGACGGACAATGCCGCTGCCGATGAAGGCGAACAAGAGCCGGCTGAAGACAGACAGCCTGCCGGAAGCGAGCCGGAAGATACCGCGGCCGATACAGGACCGGACACGCCCGAAACGCCCGAGGAGGATATCTCTGTCAGCCAGCCCCGCACCATCACCCCTACTCCTACCGACTACCTGGCGACATCGGCCGACATGCTTTCGCCGCTGAACTACACCTACTGTGAGCAACCCAAACCGCGACGCTGGAGCTGGATACGCATCTCCCTGACCGTTCTCCTGATGCTCTGCCTGCTCATTGCCACCTATTTCGCCGGCTACTACCGCGTGCTCTGTCCCTGCTCCATTCCCTGTCTGGCCCCGTATCTGCCCCCCGTTGAACAGGAAGCTGTACCACAAAAGGATTCGGTGTCGCAAGTCAAACCACAAGCGGCGCTGCCCGTAAAGGATGCGGCAAGACAAGTTACGAAACGCCCGGACAGTACGGCTAAGCCTGTACAGCAAACTGTTCCAATCAAAGAAGCCAAAAACACTGAGAATGAGTCTGTAAAGAAAAAAAAGACAGAGAAAGACTCCAAGCTCAAAGAAGAAACATCGGCTCATTCAGGTAGCGTGGCACTCAACGTAGCGCAGCCTGCTGAATCACAGAAAGCGGATAGCAATTCCGTGCCCAAACGGCCCGCCACCCACACGGTGAAAGCAGGAGAAAACCTCTACAAGATTTCCCGCCGGTATTATGGCAACGACAAGCATGTGCCTGCCATCATCCGCCTGAACCACCTGCGAAACGCCGACAACATCACCGTTGGCAGCACCATCAAGCTGCCTTGACTTCCGCTCCAGACTGCCAGCATCTGTTCTGCAGCAGCCCGCATCCGGCGTTGCCTACAGCTTGTCCGTCATGCCCCTTCCTCCATGTAACGTGCCACAGCCACCTGTCTCGCGGCCTGCACGACATACATTTGTTTCGACCTGTCTGTCCGCAGACTCCTCCACCCTATCCATTCCCCTCTGAACACCACAGCTATGCAAGACTTCGTTCACCTGCACGTACACACCCAATATTCCATTCTTGACGGACAAGCGTCCATCCCCAAACTGGTTGACAAGGCCATTGCCGACGGCATGCGCGGCATGGCCATGACCGACCATGGCAACATGATGGGTATCAAGGAGTTCTTCAACTACACCAACAAGGTGTGCGGCAAGGCCAAGGCTGCGGTGAAACAGGCTGAAGAGAAGCTCGAAGCACTCCGTAACGGCACCTATACTCCCCAACCCGACAAGGACGGCAAGAACCCTGATGAAGGCAAGGACACCGCGCAGCTCATTGCCGAATGTGAGGCGACACTGGCCAAGCAACGACCGATAGCCAACTTCAAGCCTATTTTCGGCTGCGAAATGTATGTGGCCCGACGCGGCGACAAAAGCCTCAAGCTCGAGCGCATCGACCAGTCGGGCTGGCACTTGGTCGTGCTGGCCAAGAACGAAAAGGGCTACCACAACCTCATCAAGCTCGTCTCCCGCTCGTGGGTCGACGGCTTCTACATGCGTCCACGCACCGACCACAAAGACCTGGAGCTGTTCCACGAAGGACTCATTGTCTGCTCGGCCTGTCTGGGCGGTGAAGTTCCGCAGAAGGTCATGCAGGGCCGCATGCAGGAGGCCGAAGAAGCCGTGATGTGGTTCAAGCAGGTGTTCGGCGAGGACTATTACCTGGAACTCCAGCGCCATCAGGTTACGGACAGCAACATCCGGGCTAACCGCGAAACCTACACCGAACAGGTCAAGGTGAATGCCGAACTGCTGAAACTGGCCGAGAAGTGCGGTGTGAAATACATCTGTTCCAACGACTGCCACTTTGTCGACGAAGAGAATGCCGAGGCCCACGACCGGCTGATCTGCCTCTCAACCGGCCGTGACCTCGATGACCCCAACCGTATGCTCTATACCAAGCAGGAATGGTTCAAGACGCGGGCCGAAATGAACGCCGTGTTTGCCGACCTGCCCGAAGCGCTGGCCACTACCTGCGAAATCTGCGACAAGGTCGAGACCTACAGCATCGACCATGCCCCCATCATGCCCAACTTTGCCATACCCGAATCGTTCGGCACAGAGGAGCTGTACCGGCAGCGGTTCAGCGAGCAGGACCTGTTCGACGAGTTTACCCGCGACGAGAACGGAAAGGTCGTCATGAGCGAAGAAGACGGGATGAAAAAGATCAAGAAGCTCGGCGGATTCGACAAGCTCTACCGCATCAAGCTGGAGGCTGACTACCTGGCCAAACTGGCCTACGAAGGGGCCAGAAAGCGGTATGGAGACCCTTTGGACGACGAAACCAACGAACGCATCAAGTTCGAACTGCACATCATGAAGACAATGGGTTTCCCGGGCTACTTCCTGATTGTGCAGGACTACATCCGTGCCGCACGCGAAGAGCTGGATGTCAGCGTAGGGCCCGGCCGTGGTTCGGCCGCGGGTAGTGCCGTTGCCTACTGCCTGGGCATTACACAGATTGACCCTATCAAGTATGACCTGCTGTTCGAGCGTTTCCTCAATCCTGACCGTATCTCCCTGCCTGATATCGATGTCGACTTCGACGACGACGGACGCGGCAGGGTGCTCAACTGGGTGACACAGAAATATGGGGCCGACAACGTGGCGCACATCATCACCTACGGCACCATGGCCACCAAACTGGCCTTGAAGGACGTGGCACGCGTACAGAAACTGCCGCTCGGCATTTCGAACAACCTCTGCAAGCTCATTCCCGACAAGCTGCCCGAAGGAGCCGACGGAAAGGTGCCCAAGATGAACCTGACCAATGCCATTGCGGCCATTCCCGAACTCCGGGAGGCCGAAACCTCGTCCGACCCCTTGCTGCGCGACACCATACGCTATGCCAAGATGCTGGAGGGGAATGTGCGCAATACCGGCGTACATGCCTGTGGGTTCATCATCTGCCGCGACAACATCTCCGACTGGGTCCCGGTCTCTACCGCCCGCGACAAGGAAACCGGCGAAGAGCTACACTGCACGCAATTCGAAGGAAAGGTCATTGAAGAGACGGGACTCATCAAGATGGACTTCCTGGGACTGAAGACCCTATCCATCATCAAAGAGGCGGTCTACAACATCAAGCAGTCATTGGGCATAGACATCAACATCGATGAAGTGCCGATCGATGACCCTGCCACCTACCAGCTTTATTGCGACGGACGAACTGTCGGCACCTTCCAGTTCGAATCGACGGGTATGCAGAAATACCTGCGCGAACTGCAGCCCT
The DNA here is from genome assembly GCA_945869305.1 of uncultured bacterium. Classification (GTDB taxonomy): domain Bacteria; phylum Bacteroidota; class Bacteroidia; order Bacteroidales; family Bacteroidaceae; genus Alloprevotella. Next base: position 1,764 of record CAMBOH010000081.1, on the reverse strand, counting down.
CTACCTTTGAGGACCTCATTGCCATGAATGCCCTCTACCGTCCGGGCCCCATGCAGTACATCCCTTCGTTCATCGCCCGCAAACACGGCAATGAGCCTATCACCTACGACCTGCCCTGCATGGAGAAATACCTGAAGGACACCTACGGCATTACGGTCTATCAGGAACAGGTGATGCTCCTGTCGCGCGTCATCGCCAACTTCACACGCGGAGAGAGCGATGCCCTGCGAAAGGCGATGGGCAAGAAGCTCATCGACAAGCTGAACCACATGTACCCCAAATTCATCGAGGGTGGAAAGGCCAACGGCCATGACCCCAAAACACTCGAAAAGATTTGGAACGACTGGCGCGCCTTTGCCTCCTATGCCTTCAACAAGAGCCATGCGACCTGCTACTCCTGGGTGGCTTACCAGACGGCTTACCTCAAGGCCAACTTCCCCTCCCAATACATGGCTGGCGTCATGAGCCGAAGCCTCGCCGACATAGGTACTGTGGCCAAGCTGATGGATGAATGCAAGAGCATGGGCATCAAGACCCTTGGCCCGGATATCAATGAGAGTTACCTCAAGTTCAGCGTGACGCACAGCGGACACATCCGCTTCGGCATGGGGGCCGTAAAGGGTGTGGGTGAGGCAGCAGTACTCGAGATTATCCGCGAACGGGAGGCCAACGGCCCGTTTACTTCTGTGTACAACGTCGTCGAACGCATCAACCTGAACACCTGCAACAAAAAATCGCTCGAAAGCCTGGCCTTGGCCGGTGCCTTCGACAGTTGCGACAAGATTCCACGTGAGGCCTTCGTCGAGCCTGACAGCCATGGGACCACCTTCCTGGACCAGCTCATGCGCTACGGGAACCGTTACCAGACCGACCAGATGGAGAACAAGATGTCGCTGTTCGGCCCGTCTGAAATCGTCGAGGTGGCCAAGCCTGAACCGCCCAAGGACATTCTGCCCTGGAGCGACCTGAAACGACTGAACCGCGAGCGCGACCTCATCGGTATCTATATCTCCGGGCATCCGCTCGACAGCTACCGCATCATCATCGAAAACGTGTGCAATACGCACATGACCGAACTAGACGACCTCGCCCCGCTCGCAGGACGCGACCTCACACTGGGAGGTATTGTGACCAATGTGCGCGACACCCAGACGCGCACCGGAAAGCCTTGCGGATTCGTGAAGCTCGAAGACTATAGCGGAGCGGGCGAAATCGCTATCTTCGGCGATGACTGGGCGCGACTGCGCGGCTATTTCAAGGAAGGCTACTCCCTCTTCATCTCGGCGCGTGTCGAACAGCGGCGCTGGAAGGAAGGGATGTACGACCTCACCATAGGCCGGGTTGAGTTCCTGTCCGACGTGAAGGACCAGAAAATCAAGTCCATCACCATCAACGTGCAGGTAAACTCGCTGACCGAACAAAATGCCGCCGAGCTGAGCGAAATACTGAAGCGCAACGAGGGTCCTACCGATGTGTTCGTGTGTCTCCACGACTACAGCATTCCCAACCCCATCATGCTGCAAAGCCACGACTGCCGTCTGACAGTCAACACGGACCTCATCAATTTCCTGAACGAAAACGAGGGTTTCTCTTACAAAATCAACTGAGCAAGCCCCTATTCGCTCCACCCAAGTCAAAAAAAAGCGGAAAACATTTGGCCGCAACCGACAAAACACCTACCTTTGCACCCGCAAAAACGAAATGACAGGCACGCACTCTTAGCTCAGTTGGTAGAGCAACTGACTCTTAATCAGTGGGTCCAGG
>CAMBOH010000080.1 GCA_945869305.1 uncultured bacterium | reverse complement strand
CGACCGCCACGGCTTGGACGATTCTTCAGCAATTCTGCTTCAACCATCTTGAAGCGGCTATAGGCATATCTTAGAAACAGCAATGCCAATACCGGCATACAGTATTGGCTCGATGTAAGTTTACTTCCAGCACGAAGCAGGTCTGCCGACTCCCAAAGGTCAGCTTCCAGTTTGCGGATATTTATCTTGTTGTCTGCCATTTGATCTCTGCTTTAAGGTTGTTCATTGCTTACAAGGTCGCTCATTTTGACCTGTAGAATTTCTGCAATCTTTTTGATAGTCTCTAATGATGGCTGTGCTTTGTTGGTACACCACTTGCTAATAGTCGCAGGGTCTTTTTCCATTTGTTCTGCTAACCATTTTGCCGTTTTGTGCTGTTCAACAAGCACTACCTTCAATCTGTTGAGGTCGTTTTTTGCCATTTTGCGAAAATTTCATGTTGCAATAATACTAATATTTCATGTAAAACGTGCAAGAATAAGCATAAATATGACAAAATGCAGCCATTTTCTTTGCCTTTTAGTTCAATTGAGACTATAAATCACAAAATCGACACCAATATTTTTCGCTTGGTGATTGAAATGTCGCTCAATCACTAATCATTTCGGGAAATTTCAAAAGGTCACGGGAGATGAGTTTTGTCTCGAAAAAGTCACTTGAAGGTCACTAATAAAAGAAAAAGCAGTTAAGTTTTTGGCTTAACTGCTTGATTTTCAAGGTGGACCAGCTAGGGCTTGAACCTAGGACCTCCAGATTATGAGTCTGTTGCTCTAACCAACTGAGCTACAAGTCCGAAACCTGCGGTCGCAGGCTTTAAGTGGTGCAAAAGTAAGGGTTTTATTCGGGATGAACAAATTTTGAACTCAATTTATTCGGCCGAGCTTCCTATAGAGTCGGCAGGAAGCCCTAAATCTTAGGTCGTATGAGCTGTGAGGGATGTAAGCACAGTGTGAGCTGTGAGGGCTGTGAGGGCTGGTAATGCGGGGGAGGAATTGATATTTGCAGATGAAGGGACTGTCACGCTCTTACATCACGAAGCCGGACTTGCGCCGCCTCCCTCCTGCTGCCTGCAAGAAGGATGTGCGATGCGAGTCCGGCTCTGGTGTGGATCGTGGCAATCACTGCACGAAGGCACTGCTGATGCTTTCGGCCGTTTGCTTCATCTGTTCGGGCGACAGCTTGAGCTTGTCCTTGCGGAAGTCCATGTCGCCTTCTGACTGTAGCGGCACGAGGTGAATGTGTGCGTGGTTCACCTCCAAGCCCAACACGGCCATGCCTACCTTGCGACAAGGGAAAGCCTGCTTGATGGCTGCTGCCACCCGCTTGGCGAAGACAATCATTTCGGCCAGCTCTTCGTCGGTAAGGTCGAAGAAGTAGTCCACTTCGCGCTTGGGCACTACCAGTGTGTGGCCCTGGGCCAGGGGATTGATGTCGAGAAAGGCGTAGAACTTATCGTTCTCGGCGCACTTGTACGAGGGTATTTCACCCCGTATGATCTTCGAGAAAATTGTCATGGGGAGATAACTGTTAGAGGATTCGTAAGGCGATGGGGCTTGCAGACTTCCATTCGGCTGGTTCAGGCCCCGACCGTAATATTGAGGATTTCGAGCTGTATGGTACCTTGGGGTATCTTCACGTCGACCACGTCGCCCACCTTCTTGCCGAGCAGGCCCTGTGCGATGGGGGTAGTCGACGAAATCTTTCCTTCGCGCAGATTGGCTTCGCTCTCACTGACGATGGTGTACTTCATGACCATACCGTTCTTCACGTTCTTCATCTCCACGGTCGACAGTATCTGCACAACATCATTGCGCAGCTTGGAGGCATCGATGATTTTTGCTTCAGCAATGACAGCCTTAAGGTTGTTGATTTTCAGTTCAAGCATGGCTTGGGCCTCCTTGGCTGCGTCATATTCGCTGTTTTCTGACAAGTCGCCCTTGTCGCGTGCCTCGGCGATAGCGGCCGATGCGGCAGGACGGTCAACGGTTTCCATGTGTCGGAGTTGGGCTACCATTTTGTCGTAACCCTCTTGAGTCATGTATGCCATAATAGTTTGATTTGTTTGTGCCGCAACTGCAAAACCTGTGCAACGGAGCTCGATGCCATAGCGGCTTAGGCCCCGTCGCGGTCTCGGACATGTCGCGTGCCTTAAGATTTTGATTTGCTATAGTTGTTTAGGCAGAAGCATTAAAAAAACCGAAAGAACTCCGTGCTCTGTGCAAGCGGAATCCTTTCAACTTCACCTTGTACTTTATTTCGTGGGCAAAGGTATGCCTTTATTTTGAATGGGCAAAATAAAACCTTCGCAACTTTTAATAAGATAGGCGGCGCTCGGCAGAACAAAAGAAAATCCTGTGGAGTTTTCTTTTGCTTTGCGCTCACTTGCCCTATCTTTACATAAGATAGGCTGCGCTCGGCAGAACAAAAGAAAATCCTGCGGAGTTTTCTTTTGCTTTGCGCTCACTTGCACTATCTTTGCCGCCGGACTGACAGAGTCCGCACCGACCACTCCTTATTATATATAGTCTCATGCGCATTCGCCACTGCATCATACCTGTCCTGCTGGCTGCCCTGCTGTGTCAATGGGCCCTTGGCAACCTGCAACCTCACCGCCTGGGCTTTCCGCTCAACGGGGCTTTGAGTCTGGCCTTTCTGGCTGGCATCTGGGTCATGGCTAACGAATGGGGAAAGAAAGAGTGGATGCACACACTGCGTTCGGGACGCATGGCCTGCACCTTACTGGCCTGCATCGCCGTCTGGTGTGTGGTTGGCGGACTGGTTTCTCCCCATGCCCAAGCACGCTGGCTGAGCCTGTTGGGGCTGACTGACTTTACCACTTCGTGGCCTTTTGTAGCCCTGTTGGTGCTGCTGTTGGTGCACTTGGCACTGGCCACGCTGCACCGGCTGAAGCACTTCGGATGGCACAGTGACGGTGCCTTCGTGTGTGTACATGGCGGACTGTGGATGGCGTTGGCCTCCGGACTGGTGGGCAGCACAGCCTACAGCGACTTCCGCGCAGTGGTAAACCGCGATGAATCCGTGCATTTTGGCTTCGACAGCCAAGGCCGCCGCCACCCATTAGGCTATGAGCTGCAACTGGCGGACTTCAGCATCGAACGGAACGAGACCGACCAGTCGCCCGTGCAATACAGGGCCTCTGTGCTGGTGGACGATCATCCCGTCGAGCTGGCGGTCAATGCGCCTCACTCCGTGCGCTGGGACGAAGATCTGTACCTGGCCAGCTTTGACACCTCGGCCGCACAACCCCGCTACTGCATCATACAGGTGGTGAGACAACCGGCCAAGTATGCCACGCTGGCCGGCATCGCCCTGCTGATGCTGGGGGTTGGCTGGACGCTGCTGGGCAGACACGGCACCGACGGAGCCGGCAAGGCCGTCTGACACGCCGGCATACTCCACCCTGCCCCGTCCCGCCGGGCTGCGCGAAAGAGTATCTGCTCTTCCTGACGCTACCAGCCCCCCTCCATTCCACATCCAAACCCTGCTCCACTCCAACCGCCACATGATTACCTGGAACGCCTTTGCATACTTTGTCCTGCCTACCGTGCTCTTGGCCTTGGCCGGTGCCGTGTGCGCCCTGCGCCGCCCCACCACAGCCCGCAGCCGGGCTGCCCTGTGGCTTACTGCCACTGCCATAGCCGTGTATGGCACGTTTGTGGCCGGGCTTTGGCTGAGTCTCGAACGGCCTCCACTGCGCACGCTGGGCGAAACCCGCCTGTGGTACTCTCTGTTCATGCTGGTCTCGGGCTGGTGGGTCTACCTGCGCTGGGGCTACCGCTGGATTCTGTTCTTCTCGCTCCTGACAGCCTCAGTGTTCATGGCCATCAACCTGTTGAAGCCCGACATCCACGACCAGTCGCTGATGCCCGCACTGCAGAGCGCATGGTTTGTGCCTCACGTCACAGCCTACATCTTCTCCTACAGCGTGTTCGGATGCGCCTTCCTGCTGGCCATCGGCAGCCTCAGACAAGGCCACGACCGCCTGCTCCACCCAGCCGACGAGCTGGTGCGCATCGGCCTGTTCTTCCTGACCTTCGGCATGTTGTCGGGCTGCGTGTGGGCCAAGCAGGCCTGGGGCAACTACTGGAGCTGGGACCCCAAGGAGACCTGGGCTGCGGCCACCTGGTGTAGCTATTTAGTGTACGTCCACCTGCGTCTCGGCGGCAGCCGTGTGGCGGTCTCCCGCCTCACCGCCCGTAACCGCTGGGCATGCGTCTGGCTCATCGCAGCTTTCGTGCTGCTTCAGATGTGCTGGTATGGCGTGAACTTCCTGCCTGGTGCGGCCGACAGCATGCACAGCTATGCCGTTGAACCTTAGTTCCATATCCTGTTCCTCAGTTGATGGCTGAAAAGCAGGAAAGGGAACGACCGACTGGACATGAGCCTACTACCTCACAGCCATACCCCACAAGACCTGCACACCCCTCCCCAACAGAAAGTGCATGTTCCTGACCGATAATTCCAACTAACAACCCAATACTATTAACCCCTACATGTTACGCCTATGAAAAAGTCAAGCAAAGTCATTTTGGGCGGTGCCGTGGTGCTGGTCGGTTTGGCCGTCACATACCGTGCGGTGAACCAGGCTCCCGATGCCTCGCTGGCTCCTGACGAGCAAATGACACAGATTCTGAACGACGGCGGTTGTGCCTTCTGCCATACCGCCAATCCCGACTTGCCCTTCTACGCCAGTTTCCCCGTAGCCAAGTCGCTCATCACGAAGGATGTGGAAGAAGGCTACAAGGCATTCGACATTGCCCCCATGCTGCAGGCTCTGGCCGAAGGCAAGGCAGTGAACGAGGTGGACCTGGCCAAAGTCGAGAAATGCGTAGCCGACGGCACCATGCCCCTCATGCAGTATTATCTGGCCCACTGGGGTTCTTCGCTCACCTCGACCAAGACTGACATGGTCCTGGCTTGGGTGAAGCAACACCGCGAGCAGTTCTACCCCAACACGCTGGCAGCCGATGAATTCAAGAACGAGCCTGTACGCCCCATCCCCGACTCGCTGGCTGTCGATGCCCGCAAGGTGGCTCTCGGCGAAGCACTCTATCATGACACCCGCCTGTCGGGCGACGGCACCGTGTCGTGTGCCACCTGCCACGGCATCAACACGGCAGGTGTCGACAACAAGCAGTACTCAGAAGGCATCAAGGGCCAGCTGGGCGGCGTGAACGCTCCCACCTCGTTCAATGCCTGCTTCAACTTCGTGCAGTTCTGGGACGGACGCGCTGCCACCCTGGCCGAACAGGCCGGCGGTCCCCCGTTGAACCCCGTCGAAATGGGTTCGGCATCGTTCGACGAAATCGCTGCCCGTCTCTCTGCCGACGCCGACTTCACCGCCCGCTTCAAGGCCGTCTATCCCGAAGGGCTGAACGAGCAGACCATCACCGATGCCATTGCCGAATACGAAAAGACGCTCGTCACCCCCAACTCGCCCTTCGACCGCTACCTCAAGGGCGACAAGCAGGCACTCACCGCCGAGCAGGTCGAAGGCTACGCCCTCTTCAAGGAGTATAACTGTGCCACCTGCCACGCCGGCGTAAACATGGGCGGCCTGTCGTATGAACTGATGGGCAAGCGCGCCGACTACTTCAAAGACCGCGAAATCAACGCCAAGTCGGGACTTACTGATGCCGACAACGGACGCTGGGCACAGACGAAGGTGGAACGCGACCGCTACCGCTTCAAGACCCCCACGCTCCGCAACGTGGCCCTCACCTGGCCCTACTATCACGATGGCAGTGTGCCCACGCTCGACAAGGCTATCGACATGATGGCACGCTATCAGGTGGGCCGCGAAATGCCCGCCGCCGACGTGCAGAAGGTGCAAAGCTTCCTGCAAGCCCTGACCGGCGAGCTTAAAGGAAAGCCCGTTACCAACGACAACAAGCAGCAATAATGAGAACTTAGCCTGTTGTGTCAGGTTATAAGGAAAAGGTTATGAGGTTATGATATTACTCACAGAGCGATTGAAGCTTCGAACGCTCACACCGTAATGCTATAACTCCATAACCTTATTCCATTTCACTCCATAGGCTTACCCACAGAGCGGATGAGGTTATGATATTACTCACAGAGCGATTGAAGCTTCGAGCGCTCACACTGTAATGCTATAACCCCATAACCTTATTCCATTTCACTCCATAGACTTACCCACAGAGCGGATGCAGTTTTTACAGACTCAGACTTCATCCCATATAACCCCAACCCGCAAGCCACATATACCCCGCCTCATGCCGAAAACACCATTGGATTTATGTATGGCCCTGCGCCATACGCCCGTGAGCCAGCTCGCCCTGCAACTGGCCGGACGCACCGACCTCGATGTCCCCTTCGTGTTGCGTCAGGTTGAAGGCTGGCAACGGCTGCGCACCAAAGTCCCCACATGGGCCGGACACGAAGAACTGCTTTATCCGCCGCGTCTCTCCCTCGAACAGTGTTCGGGCGAAACGGCCGCACGGTTCAAGGCCGAAGTGGTGGGCCAGCTCATCCACGGCCTGCACCCGACCGACGGACATGGGCTGCGCATGGCTGACCTCACAGGCGGTCTGGGCGTAGACTTCTCGTTCATGGCCCCTCTCTTTGCCGAAGCCACCTATGTGGAACGGCAGGAAGAGCTATGCCGTCTGGCCCGCCACAACTTTCCACTGCTGGGGCTGGCGAACGCCCGCGTGGTGTGTGCCGACTGCATCGACCACCTGACCCGGATGCCGGCGGTCGACCTGCTCTTTCTCGACCCCGCACGCCGCAACTCCATGGGCCGCAAGACAGTGTGCATAGAAGACTGTGAGCCCGACATCTGTGCCCTGCTGCCCCAACTGCTGGCCAAGTCCCAGTTTACCGTACTCAAGCTCTCGCCCATGCTCGACATTGCCGCAGCCATCCGCTCGCTGGACTGCGTGAACCAGGTATTCGTGGTGAGTGTGGGCGGCGAATGCAAGGACCTGCTGCTCGTGCTGGCCAAGGAGAAGCAGCCCGCCACCATCACGGCCTGTGAGGACCACACGCGCTTCAGCTTCACCCCCGACGAGGAGGCCCAAGCCCAGCCCCGTTATGCTGACCACTGTGCCACCTATCTCTACGAACCCAGTCCGGCCCTGCTCAAGGCCGGTGCCTTCAAGCTCACCGCCACCCGCTTCAGGCTCGACAAACTACATCCCCACTCCCACCTCTACACCTCGGAGCAGTGTGTCGACGGCTTTCCCGGCCGCCGCTTTGAGGTGGTGCAAACGTTCGGGTTTGGCAAGCAGGACCTGAAGCAACTGCGCGCCACCGCGCCGCGCGCCAACCTCACCGTGCGCAACTTTCCGGCCTCGACCGAAGCCCTCCGCGCCAAGCTCAAGCTCCGCGAAGGCGGCGACCACTATATTTTTGCCACAACACTCAACGACCAGTCGCACGTGCTGATACTGTGCCGAAAACGCTGAATCCCAGCCCTTCCGCTGTATGCTTTCGGCCACAGCCAAGGCAGACCGCCACATTTTTTTCAAAAAAAAGGGCACACTCCGTGTAACTTTTCGCGCCCTTGCCCGTCTACCATACAGAGAGCCGCCCAAAAGAATGATAGATTTCCGCCACGACCTGCTCCCGCTGAAGGACAGAATATACCGCACGGGGCTTCGCATCACGCTCAATGCGCAAGAGGCGGAGGACCTGACACAAGACACGCTGCTGCGCGTGTGGAGCAAACGCCACGAGCTGCAACAGGTCGACAGCCTCGAAGCCTACTGCCTCACCGTCTGCCGAAACCTGGCACTCGACCGCATGGCCAAGCGTGAAAACGAAAATCTCTCGCTCGAATCCGTACAAGCCGATGCGCCCGACAGTGCCCTCACGCCACAAGAGCAGATGGAGCACGACGAACGGCTGCAACGCATACACCGACTCTTCAACCAGCTGCCCGAAAAGATGCGCACCGCACTCCAGCTGCGCGACATTGAGGGCATGAGCTACCAACAGGCTGCCCAGGCCATGAACCTGACCGAAGAAGCCTTCAAGGTCACACTCCACCGGGCAAGAAAAGCCTTGCGCAACCATTACGAAAAACTGGAAAACTATGGACTATAAATATATTGAACAACTCCTGGAACGCTTTTGGGAATGCCAAACCTCCGCCGAAGAGGAACAAATCCTGAAAGTCTTCTTCAGCCAAAAGGACCTTCCCGAAGGACTGGCACGCTACAAGAGCCTGTTCGTATATGAAAAGGAGCAGGCCGCCCTGCACTTGGGCAGCGACTTCGACCAGCGGCTTCTGCAGGCCATCGGCGAGCAACCGGACCAACCTGCACCCTTCAAGGTGGTACAGGCCGAGAGGGTCACACTCACCCGCCGCCTGCGTCCGCTCTACCGCGCTGCCGCCGCCGTGGCCATCGTCACACTGCTCGGCACCGCCGCCCAACACTCCTTCCAGTCCAACCCGCAAGGCAGCGACTCACCGGCCTGGGACTACAACCAGTCGGCCTACAAAGACTCCTATCAGGACCCGCAGCGGGCCTACGAGGAGGGAATGAAGGCCCTGCAGCTCTTCAAGGAAGGACCCAAAACCGCCGCAGCCGACTCGGCCACCCTGAAGTCGCAGACCGAACAGTCGCTACGCTAAATCTGCATCCGGCATGAAACAGCTCTTCTGTACACTCCTCGCGGCCCTCATCTCACTCGCAGCCTGGGGACAAAAGGAACAGGATTTCGCCTCGCGGTTCATCGCCCTCTATGCGCCGGGCACCTCGCTGCAGTGTACCACCGTGAGCCCGCTCATGATGGAACGCCTGCTCAAACTGCCCAAGGTCGAAGGCGACTCCACTACCAAGCAGGTGCTTTCGCAGCTCAAGTCTATCCGACTGGCCGTCAGTCCAAACCCGGCCGAAACCGAGACGCTCTACGCCAATGCCCTGCAACTGGCCAAGCAAAACCCAAAACGATACAAGCTCTACGCTGAAGAGGAAGGCAAGAAGCTCTACACCCGAAGCCGCGGCCAAGTTATCGTCGAAATTGTCCTCTTCATGAAGCATGAGCAACAGTTCAGCCTCATCAACCTCACGGGCAACATGAACAGGCAGATTCTCGAACAGCTCTCAGGCATCTGACTGCCAAAGGAGCACTCCTGACAAAGAAATCAATACAGCCGACAACATACGACAGCCTTGAAACGCAAGGCGCACTTTTAAGTAAAACAATTCTCTTCAAAACAATCAATCCGCCAAGGTTCCCTGTCATTCAGCCTTCAGCAGGGATATCCAAGGTTTCAGTTTCCTCTACAAGTCCAAGCCCGGCGGGGCAAGGCAAAACAGATAAACAGGGAAGTTGCTCCAACTGCGGAGCCGCTTCCCTTTATCTTTTTCATGGCCATGGTTGTCGGCCGATAACAGATTGGGGAAGCCAACACAGAACTGAAGCCTGCCTGATTCCTGCCGAACACGACCGACCCTGAACCTACGCCTCCAACGGAAAGCAGCCCACCGCTCACGGCAAGACTCTGGAAAGAGCGAGGCTACGCGTGCGCCAAAGTTGGTACATGGAGCGTGGCAGACCCTGGCCGCACCTTCCATGTGCATACAGCGTGAATGTCGACCCGCCAGAATCCCACCAAACACGGATTTGCCGGGCGGCGCGCGCACGGATGGGATGGCATGTGAGGCCGGATAACAAGGAATCGAGTAGGAGGTAAACACTAATCATAGGTTGTTTATCTCCTATTTTCGTGTT
>CAMBOH010000079.1 GCA_945869305.1 uncultured bacterium | reverse complement strand
ACGATGCGGCGCAGCAGGCGGTTGTCGGTGGTGGGAATGTAGTTGTGGTCGTCGAGCAGGATGGTGGTGAGGGCCGAGGCGTAGATCTTGAACTTGTTGGCCTCGGGTACGCCCGCCGTGAGCTGCGGGTTCAGCGCGTGGATGCCTTCGAGCACCAGCACGTCGTTCGGCCCCAGGCGGTAGCGGTGGCCGCTGCTCTCGCTCAAACCGGTCTCAAAGTTGTAGCGCGGCGTCTCGACCTCCTGGCCTGCCAGCAGCGCGTTGATCTGTTCGGTGAGCAGGGCCGTGTTCATGGCATCGATGTGTTCAAAGTCATACTCACCGTGCTCGTCGCGGGGCGTGTCGGTGCGGTTCACAAAGTAGTCGTCGGTCGAGATGGGCAGCGGCCGCAGCCCGCAGGCCAGGAGCTGCACGCTGAGCCGCTTGCTGAAGGTCGTCTTGCCGCTCGATGAGGGTCCCGCGATGAGAATCACCTTCAGCTCAGGGTGAGAGGCGATGTGGTCGGCCATGCGCGCAATCTTCTTCTCCTGCAAGGCTTCGCTCACGTTGATGAGCTGGTTGGTGAAGCCCTTGGTGCACGCCTCGTTGAACTCGCCGATGGTCGTCACACCCAGTATTTCGTTCCAGCGGTGCTGTTCGCGGAAGACCTCGAACATCTTGGGCTGCTCCACCATCGGGCGCAGCGCGTCGGGGTTGCGCGGGTCGGGCAGGCGCAAGAGGAGACCGTCGCCGAAGGGGATGAGGTCGAAGAGGTAGAGCTGTGAGGTCCTGATGAGCAGCGAGCCGTAGAAGTAGTCGGCCGTGTCGCCGAGCGTGTAGTAGGTGGTGTAGAGCGAGCCCAGCCCCTCCAGCAGCTTCGCCTTGCTCTCCAGGCCGTCCGCCCTGAAGCGCGCCACCGCCTCGTCGGTGGGACAGGTGATGCGGTGGAAGGGGAGGTCGGTCGCCACCAGCTCGTCCATGCGCGCCTTCAGCAGCCGGGCCGTCTCGTCGGGCAGGCAGCCCTGCGCCTCCAGACGGCAGTAGTAGCCGTTGGACACCGGCGTGTCGATGCGCAGGCGGGCCTCCTTGCCCAGCACGTCGCGCACAGCCTTGTAGAGCACAAAGAAGAGCGAGCGCGTGTAGGTGCGCAGGCCGGAGGGAGAGGTGATGTCGAGAAACTCCACGTCCTTGTCGTTGAAGAACATGAAGTGAAGGCCCTCCACCTTGTTGTTCACCTTGGCACTGGTGGCACCGTGAGGCAGGTGGAGGTCGAGCATCTCGTAGACCTCTTCGAGGGTGAAACCGATGGGCACGCGGTGGGAGCGCCCCGTGTTCTTGCAGCGGATGGTGATGTTCTTGCTCATGGGGTAGAAGTTGGGTAAAGCTTGCGGCAAATGTAGGCATTTCGGGCCAACCCACCGCCATCCGGCCCGGCTTTCGGCGCAACGAAGGCTGGGCCGGACCAAAAAAAGCGTCTTTTCTGCGCAGAAGGCACCTCCTGCGGGCCGCCCTCCCTCCACCGTCCGGGTCGAAAAGCCCCTCCCTTTCGTCCCGCAAGCTCCTTTTTTGCGCTAGAAAGCCTAAAAATCATTGATTTCAGTTGGAGGGAAAGGCAAATGTTCGTACTTTTGCACCCGCTATGCCCCCAGGGCGCAGTACAAACAACCAAACATCTATACAAACAATGTACTTAAATCCTGAAATTAAGAAAGAGATCTTTGGCAAGTACGGACAGTCTAATTCGGACACCGGCTCGGTTGAAAGCCAGGTGGCCTTGTTTTCTTACCGTATTGCCCACTTGACGGAGCACATGAAGGCAAACCGTAAAGATCATACGACCGAACGTTCACTGGTGAAGCTGGTAGGTAAGCGCCGCGCGCTGCTCAACTACCTGAAGCGCAACGACATTGAGCGTTACCGTAACCTGGTCAAGGCTCTCGGCCTGCGTAAGTAAGGACCGGGGCTCCGGCCGACGGAACAAACGGCAGAGGCTGCCAAGCGACACATCGCTTGGCAGCCTCTGCTGTTTCGGGCTTTGACGAGGGTTGCGAAGCCTCGCGGCCATGAGACACTCTGAAGTAATCACACCTCCACGCCCTTGAGCGTTGCGCTGGAGGCTTCGGTGATGCGCAGCCGCACGATATCGCCGGGGCGGTGGTTGTTGCGGTCGAACACGACCACCTTGTTCTGCTCGGTGCGGCCGAAGAGCTGTTCGCGCGAGCGCTTGCTCACCCCTTCAATGAGCACTTCGTATTCGCGGCCGATGCAGCGGGCGTTGCTCTCGGCACTCAGCTCGTTCTGCAAGGCGATGAGCTCCTCCAGGCGGCGCACCTTCTCGGCTTCGGGCACGTCGTCGGGCAGGTGGCGCGAGGCGTAGGTGCCGGGCCGCTCGCTGTATTTGAACATGAAGGCCGAGTCGTAGCCACATTCGCGCATCAGCGAGAGCGACTCGCGGTGGTCCTCCTCGGTCTCGGAGCAGTAGCCCGCAAAGATGTCGGTGCTGAGGCCGCAGTCGGGCACAATACGCCGGATGGCCGCCACCCGGTCGAGATACCACTCGCGCGTGTACTTGCGGTTCATCAGTTTCAGAATGCGGTTCGACCCGCTCTGTACAGGCAGGTGGATGTGGCGGCACACGTTCGGCTCGTCGGCAATCACCTGCAGCGTTTCGTCGCTCATGTCTTTGGGGTGTGAGGTCGAAAAGCGGATGCGCATGTGCGGCACGGCGCGGGCCACTAAGCGCAGCAGCGCGGGAAAGTCGACCCGCTCCCCTTCCTCCCCGTCTTCGGGCAGGTGGCAGTAGGAGTTCACGTTCTGTCCCAACAGCGTCACCTCCTTGTAGCCCCTTTCAGACAGGTCGGCGACTTCGCGCAGGATGCTCTGCACGTCGCGCGAGCGTTCGCGGCCGCGCGTGTAGGGCACGATGCAGTAGTGGCAGAAGTTGTTGCAGCCCCGCATGATGCTCACGAAGCCCGAGATGCGGCTTCCGCAATAGCGTTCGGGTACCACGTCGCGGTAAGTCTCGGTGGTGTTCAGCTCAATGTTCATGGCCTTGTGGCCGGCTTCGGCCTGCGCCACGAGGTCGGGCAGGGTGAGGTAGGCATCCGGCCCGGCCACGAGGTCCGCTCCATGTTCGTTGAGCAGGCCCTCCTTGACCCGTTCGGCCATGCAGCCCAGCACGCCGACAATGAGCCGCCGTCCCTTTCGGCGCAGGGCATTCAGGGCTTCCAGGCGGTGGATGATTTTTTGCTCGGCGTTGTCGCGCACCGAGCAAGTGTTCAGGAATACGGCGTCGGCCGCATCCAGCGATTCGCAAGGCTCGTAGCCGGCCATTCTCATTACCGAGGCAACCACCTCGCTGTCGGCCACGTTCATCTGGCAGCCGTATGTCTCAATATACAGTCTCTTCATATTGCCGGCAAAGTTAGTGCAAGGTGAGCGAAGAACGAAAAGTAAAGCTGAAAGTTTTGCTTTTCGTTCTTCCGAGCCGCCGCCTAACTTATCTAAAGTTAGTGCAAGGCGAGCGTAGGTCCGTCTATCGGTCTGGGAAGGTCGAACCTGAAAGAAGACTGGGGCGATGAGAACAAGATATACCTCCTGGTGATGGCACGCGGCCGCTACGACTTCAACCAGGTTCAGGTGATTGACAAGGTGCATCCTTTTGCGCAGCTCGAAGTGGGCTACAACGCTTTCGGCGGCATCGAGTACGCCGGCATCATCTCCGTCAACCCCGCAGTGGGCCTGAGCATGTCGGTGGGCAGCAAGAACGCCTTGGACCTCTCGCTGGGCTACTACACATTGTCCAACGGCATGAGCGGCTACTTGGGTCACCCGTTGCGCATAGCCCTGGGCTACCGTTTCTGATTTTCCCCCTCTTGTCCTCCCCGAAGCCGTTCCCTTCCGTGCGGGCTTCGGGGAGGATGTTGCAAGAAAAAGACCTGTCTTTGCGTGGTGGAAGTGACAAAATAAGAGATAAGGAAGAAAAAAACAGCTTTGCGGCAAAAAAAATAGACGAAGCTCTTGCTTTTTCCCACGAAGCACGTATCTTTGCAACGTGTTTTTCATAGTATTAGATTTAAGGTTAACAAGGTTGGGATACAGTGGTATCCCTTTTTTTGTGTCCGGCGGTCAGGTGTATCGCCCAGCCGTGTGGTACAAGGCGGTTGACCGCAACAAAATCACAGGAGGCTGTCGCCGTGGCGACAGCCTCCTGTGAGTTAAACGGCCCGACACCCTGACGGTGCAGGCAGCGGTTGAACAGGCGCGAGGGCGCAGAGCCTGTTACAGGTTCGGGTTGATTTCGCTCCACTTGGAGATTTCGGGAACGATGTTGAGCGTAACCAGCTCGTCGCGCATCTTGCACAGGTGGGCGTAGCTGGCATCCAGTGTGGCCAGTTCGTCGGCAGTACCTTCGGGCATCTTGTAGGTGCAGCCGTTGGTGTCGAGCGTGGTGTCCATAGCCATCATGATATGGTTGTACTTGTCGTTGTTGACAAATGTACCTGCGGGGAAGCGGAAGGCTTCGCCGCCCATGACGGAACGGATCATTTCGACGGAGAGGTAGGCCGGGCTCTGGAACGAAGAGCGGCGGCGCAGTTCGATGATCTTGGCACCACCCTGGATGACATCCTGACGCATCTGTGCCCATTCAGCTTCGGGGAACTCGTCGGTACCGATGATGTCGGTGAGCTTGCGGCCGTCGATGGTCACCTTGCTGCCGAACACAGCCATCTGCTCGCCGTGGCCGCCGTAGGTGGCGCAGCCCTTCACTTCGCTCTGCATCACACCGAACTTCTTGGCCAGTGCGCTCTGGAGACGGGTCGAGTCGAGGGCGGCCAGTGTGGTGACCTGCGAGGGCTTCAGACCGCTGTAGAGCAGGGTTACGAGGCCGGTCAGGTCAGCGGGATTGAAGATGATGACCACGTGCTTCACGTCGGGGCAGTAGGTCTTGATGTTCTTGCCCAGCTGCTCGGCGATTTCGCAGTTGCCCTTCAGGAGGTCTTCGCGCGTCATGCCTTCCTTGCGGGGAGCACCGCCCGACGAGATGATGTACTTGGCATCCTTGAAAGCCTCGGCCACATCGGTAGTGGCTACGATGTTCACGTCGCCGAAACCGCTCTGGCGCATTTCCTCAGCCACGCCTTCGGGCGAGAACACGTCGTAGAGGCAGATGTTGCTGGTCAAGCCCATCATCAGGGCAGTCTGTACCATGTTGGAACCAATCATGCCGGCGGCACCGACAATCACGAGTTTTTCGTCAGTTAAAAAAGCCATAGTTGTAAGTATATTAAATCATAGAAAGGACTAATGCAGGCCCGTTCCGCCGTGTGGCATGCAGGCTTCCGTGGGGCGGATGCAGCGGTCGGAGGCTCCGCCTTGTCCCGGCTGCGGTCAGGCAGGGCGTTCGGGCAGGGTTTGCGCAGCAAAAGTACAAAACTTCGCGGTTTATCGGCCCTGCATTCTGCTAAATATTATTGCCTGTGGCTAAAATGCTTTGCGGCCGCTGCCGGCCCGGTGTTTTTTGTCGGCTACCTGAAGCTGGAAGGTGGAGCAGGGCATACCCGCGGCGTTGATGAGCATCGCCCGCGTGTAGGGCTTCCAGGCATAGCGCACCTGGGTGGGGATGGGCACGCGCCGGCTGAGCAGCACCACATCGTTGCCTTCAATGCGCAGCTCGTCGGCCGGCACATAGAAGCCGCTGAGGCTGCACACCTCGAAGTGGGCCGGGTCGGGTTTGCCAATCATGCGCAGGCCTTGGGCGTGGGCGAAGCTGATGCGCACCTGTCCGGCGCTCTCGCTGCTGGCACGCAGCGGCTGCGGGCCGCAGGGCTCCACCTGCGAGTAGCCGTAGGAGTGGTGGAGCACCGAGGCAGCCAGCCGGCGGCCTATTACCGCCTTGCGGCGCGGATGCACGTCGAGCGAGTCGCCCACGTCGCTCGATACCACCATGTAGGTGTGTGACAGGCTGTCAGCCAGGCGGCGCTGGCTGTCGCGGAAGGCAGGCCAGGAGGGACGGGTCGAAAGGCTCGACAACTGCACGAAGTAGAAGGGCAGAGCGTCATTGTGCCAGGCCGTGCGCCAGGATTTTTCGAGCGAGGCGAACAGCCGCTCGTGTGTCTTCACCAAGTCGGCGTTCGACTCCCCTTGGTACCACAGTACGCCGCGAATGGCGTAGTCAGTCAGCGGACGGATGGCCGCATCATACAGATAAGTAGGTTCGAACGGGTGTCGGCGGCTTTTGCTTTCGGCCTGTTGGAGGTTGAGCTTGGCCCGCTTGCGTGCCCAGGCCATGATGTTGCGGTTTTCAAGCCAGTCGCCCTGCATCACCTCGGGCACCTGTTCTCTCAGCGTGCCGTTGTCAATCCAGCCCTCGGTGGTCGAGCCGCCTACGGCGTTGCAGATGATGCCTACGTGACACTTCAGGCTGTCGCTCAGTATCTTGGCAAAGTGGAAGCCGATGGCCGAGAAGCGGCGGGCGGCCTCAGACGAGCAGCGTGTCCACTGTGCCGGCAGGACAAACAGGCCCTGGTCGACTGAGTCCATGCGGGCCTCGTTCCACACCTCGGCATAGAGCGGCCAGCCGCTCTCCATATTATATAGGTGTACGCGTGTGAGCAGGTCGGCCAGCTTCAGGTCGCGCTCGGCCGTGTTGCACTCGGCCACACGCAGCTCCATGTTTGACTGTCCCGAACAGAGCCACACCTCCCCCACATAGACATCGCTGAAGCTGCGGCTCCCACGCTCGCTGTCGAAGCGCAGCGTGTAGGGGCCGCCCGCTTCGAGTGCGGGCAGGCTGATGCTGAAGCGGCCCTTGCTGTCGGCAGTGGCCGTGGCCTTTGAGGAGCCCAGTGTGGCCTTGACCTGCGTGCCGGCCGCCACGGTGCCGACCAGTTGCAAAGGCACGTTGCGTTGCAACACCATGTGGTCAGAATAGGTGGACGGAAGCAGCAGTGAGTCAGGCTGGGCGGCCTTCTTGCCGGCCTGTTTGCGCTGCGCTGCACACGGCAGGGCGGTCAGTGCCAATGACAACCAGAGGCACAGGATCTGGAGTGTAGGTTTCATGCGTTAATGGGGTTGTTGATGCAAAAGTAATACAAGCTTCGCGGAGCGCAAAAGGAAACCTGCATGTTTTTGCCCAGCCCCCCTCCGACGGCCCGCAGCACTCCCTCGGACACTCCCTGTTGGCCTGCAAAAAGGGCGGCAAACGCCCGATAAAGACACAAAAACCACTGAAACACACCTTGTATTTAAAAAAACGCGTATATTTGCACGCTCAAAAGCGTGCCCATGCGCGAGCTGTGCCCGTACGCTGGCTGCAGCAGCCCTTGACATACAGACAAGAAAACATAAAAAATAAATCAATAATCACACCAATCACACAATGCAAAACAAAGGATTTGTTAAAGTAATTGCAGTGTTGCTGACTTTGATTTGCCTCTTCTACCTGTCCTTCTCGTTCGTCACGAACAAGTACGAGAAGAAGGCGCAGGAGCTGACGGCACAAGGCAAGGACGGCGCAGCCTACCTGGACTCCATGAGGAGCGAGAAGGTTTACATGAACTGGAAAACGCTCAAGGAGTGTGAGGAACTGCAAATCGGTCTGGGTCTCGACCTCAAGGGCGGTATGAACGTAGTGCTCGAAGTGAGCGTGCCCGACGTGGTGAAGAACCTCGCAGGCGAGAGTGCCAATGACCCCAAGTTCAAGCAGGCCTACAACGACGCACTCGCGCTGGCCAAGAAGGAGAACACCGACTTCGTGGAGGCTTTCGTGAGCACCTACCGTCAGCAGAACGGCAACGACAAGCTGGGCGGCATCTTCGCCTCGAAGCTCAAGGAGAGAAACATCACCTATACCTCGACCGATGACGCCGTGAAGAAGGTGCTCGGCGAAGAGGTGAACGCCGCAGTCGAAAACTCCAACAAGGTGGTACGCTCGCGTATCGACCGCTTCGGCGTGGCCCAGCCCAACATCCAAATCCTGCGCGGCAAGGGACAAATCGGCCAGATTATGGTCGAGATGCCCGGCATCAAGGAGCCCGAACGCGTGCGTAAGTTGCTTCAGGGTTCGGCCAACCTTGAGTTCTGGGAAACCTATACGCTGAACGAAGTATATCCCGCCCTCCAGGCCCTCGATACCCGTCTGGCCAAGGGCAACGCACCGGCTGACACCACAGCCACCGACTCGACCAAGGCCGCCAAGGCTCCTGCCAAGACCACTGCCGACCAGCACCCGCTGCTCTCCAAGCTCGTGCAGGTACAGGGCATGGCCCCCAACGGTTGTGTCGTAGGCTACTGCATGGCAACCGATACCGCAGCTGTCAATGCCTGCATCCAGAGCGAGGCAGCTGCCGGCGTACTCCCCGCCGACCTGCAGCTGGCCTGGGGTGTGAAGAGCGCCGAAGGCATGAAGGGCAACGTGTTTGAACTCTACGCCCTGCGCAAGGTGAACGGACAGCCCTCCATGCAGGGCGACGTGATTGCCGATGCCAAGGACGACTTCGACCAGAACCACCAGCCCATCGTCAGCATGACCATGACGACCAACGGCGCACGCGACTGGGCTGCCCTCACCAAGAAGAACCTGAAGAAGTGCGTGGCTATCGTGCTCGACGGCTTCGTATACAGCGCACCCGTGGTGCAGAGCGAAATCACTGGCGGCAATTCGCAGATTTCGGGCCACTTCACCACCGACGATACCCGCGACTTGGCCAACGTGCTGAAGAGCGGCAAGATGCCCGCACCCACCAAGATCGTACAGGAAGAGACCGTAGGCCCGAGCCTCGGTGCCGCTTCCATCCAGGCCGGCTTCACCGCCTGTGTGGTAGCCTTCGTGCTCCTCATGGTCTTCATGTGCCTCTTCTACGGCTTCATCCCCGGCATGGTGGCCAACGTGGCCCTGTTGCTCAACTTCTTCTTCACCTTCGGCGTGCTCGTCAGCTTCCAGGCAGCCCTCACCATGAGCGGTATTGCCGGTATGGTGCTGGCTCTGGGTATGGCCGTCGATGCCAATGTGCTCATCTATGAGCGCACCAAGGAAGAGCTGCGCGCAGGCAAGAACATCAAGAACGCCCTGGCCGACGGTTACGGCAACGCATTCTCGGCCATCTTCGACTCGAACCTCACGTCTATCATCACGGCTGTCATCCTCTACAACTTCGGTACAGGTCCTATCCGCGGCTTCGCCATGACGCTCGGCATCGGTATCTGCGCCTCGTTCTTCACCGCCGTATGGATTACGCGCATGGTCTACGAACACTTCCACAACCGTGACAAGTGGCTCAACCTCACCTTCACCACTCCTATCAGCCGCAACTTCCTGACCAACACCCACGTGAATTTCATGGGCAAGGCCAAGACTACGGTGACCGTCTTCTGCATCGCTGCTGTGGTAGCCATTGCCTTCCTCAGCACGCGCGGCCTCTCGAAGGGCATCGACTTCACCGGCGGACGCAACTACGTGATTGAGTTCGAACAGAAAGGCGTGACACCCGAACAGGTGCGCGAGGCTGTGGCCAGCAAGGTAAACGCCAAGGATCCCAATGCCAACGTGAGCGCCATTGCCATTACCACGACCAACAACGAGGCTGTGCGCCTGACCACCAACTACCGCATCGACGACGACAACGAGAACATCGACCAGGAAGTCGAGAAGTTCATCTTCGACGCCCTGCACGAGGCCGGACTCATCAAGGCTGACTACAAGACCTTCATCGATCGCGACAACCACGCCGGCGGCTCCATCGTTTCGGCCCAGAAGGTAGGTCCTAC
>CAMBOH010000078.1 GCA_945869305.1 uncultured bacterium | reverse complement strand
CATCATGATTAAAGTAGGTATTAACGGTTTCGGTCGTATCGGCCGTTTCGTATTCCGCGCAGCTCAGACCCGCAGCGACATCCAGATTGTAGGTATCAACGACCTCTGCCCCGTAGACTACCTGGCATACATGCTGAAGTATGACACCATGCACGGTGCTTTCGAAGGCACTATCGAGGCTGACGTTGAAAAGAGCGAGCTCATCGTAAACGGCAACCACATCCGTGTAACTGCTGAACGCAACCCGGCTGACCTGAAGTGGGACGCTGTTGGTGCTGAATATGTTGTTGAGTCTACCGGTCTCTTCCTCACCAAGGAGAAGGCTCAGGCTCACCTCGAAGCTGGTGCCAAGTACGTGGTAATGTCTGCTCCCTCTAAGGACGACACCCCCATGTTCGTATGCGGCGTAAACTTCGACAAGTACGAAAAGGGCACTCAGTTCGTTTCGAACGCTTCTTGCACCACCAACTGTCTGGCTCCCATCGCCAAGGTTCTGAACGACAAGTTCGGCATCACTGACGGCTTGATGACCACCGTTCACTCTACTACCGCTACTCAGAAGACCGTTGACGGTCCCTCTATGAAGGACTGGCGCGGTGGCCGTGCTGCTAGCGGCAACATCATCCCCTCTTCTACGGGTGCTGCCAAGGCTGTAGGTAAGGTTATCCCCGAACTCAACGGCAAGCTCACTGGTATGTCTATGCGTGTTCCCACTTTGGACGTTTCTGTAGTTGACCTCACTGTCAACCTGGCCAAGCCCGCTACCTATGCTGAAATCTGCGCTGCCATGAAGGAAGCTTCTGAAGGCGAACTGAAGGGTGTGCTCGGTTACACTGAAGACGCTGTCGTTTCGAGCGACTTCCTCGGTGACACCCGCACTTCTATCTTCGACGCTAAGGCTGGTATCGCTCTTACCGACACCTTCGTAAAGGTTGTTTCTTGGTATGACAACGAAATCGGCTACTCAAACAAGGTGCTCGAACTCATCGCCCACATGGCTAAGGTTAACGCCTAATTTGCGTGTAGCGCGAAATTCGCACAATGAAACTGCCGCTGCAATGCTTTCATGGTATTGCAGCGGCTTTCTATATAGGGGCAATCCATTCAGGCCGAACTGGATGCAGGATATGAAGAGGCCGCATCCTGCAAGTGGAAGGAAGAAGCATGGCACGCGGCCATGCAACCGACGAGACTTGTCGAAGACGGTGCAGATGGACGTGAAGCCAAGCCTGACTGGCCTTGCCGAACGCAGCCAAGGCTATCCAAAAGGACGCTCTCAAAAACAGCAGACAGCCGGAACAAGTGAGAAGCCCATAGGGCAGACCTTAAACCTGATGACCATACCCCTATCGAGAACAGACCACCATCGCGGCCGACACGCCAAGGAGTCTACTCCTGACATTCACCTTGCCGACCTACCGCCGCCATACGCTGCGGCCAACCATTCTGCGCCAACCATGCCGCTCAACCATCAACTCATCACCATCCTCGGGCCTACCGCCTCCGGCAAGACCCACGTCGCCGTACAGCTGGCCGACCGACTGCAGGCTGAAATAATCAGTGCCGACAGCCGGCAAGTGTACAGACGCATGAACCTCGGCACAGGCAAAGACCTCGACGAATACTGCGTGAACGGACACCCCGTCCCCTACCATCTCATAGACATCGCCGAACCGGGCACCAAATACAATCTGTTTGAATACCAAAAGGACTTTCTCGAAGCCTACAACGACATCACGGCCCGGCATAAGCGTGTCATACTCTGTGGTGGCACCGGCCTTTATCTTGAAAGTGTACTGCGAGGCTACCGGCTCTCGCCCGTGCCCCAGAATCCGGAACTGCGTGAAAGGCTCAAGGACAAGTCGCTCGCTGAGCTGACCGACATGCTGAGCCGCTACAAGAAACTGCATAACACGACTGATGTCGATTCGGTGCAACGGGCCATCCGGGCCATCGAAATAGCGGACTACTATGAGCACACGCCCGTCGATGACCGTCCCTTCCCTACCCTTTCCTCTTATAATATAGGTATAAAGGTGGACCGCGAAACCCGCCGCCAACGAATCACGGCACGCCTGCAACAGCGCCTTGCCAATGGCATGGTAGAAGAGGTGAAACACCTTCTTGACGAAGGCATCGCTCCCGACGACCTCATCTACTATGGCCTTGAATACAAATACCTCACCCTCTACGCCACAGGCCGCATCAGCTACGACGAAATGTTCACACAGCTCGAAATAGCCATCCACCAGTTTGCCAAGCGGCAAATGACGTGGTTCAGGGGGATGGAAAAGCGGGGCATACCCATCCACTGGATGGAACCCGACGAAGCACTTGCACTCATCCCATAAGAGGGTGCACTCATGGGCCATGCTATAAAACCTGACTCACGTTTCGCAAGTTGAACCAGAGCATAAGCGCAAGTGTTCAAGGCACTAAAAAAGGACGACCCTAAAAGGAAAGCAAGCGTTCAAGGTGCGCCCCGGAGGGGCAACAAGCACATAGCCCAGGGCATCGCCCTGGGTAAAACGAGGCGATATAGTGCGCCCTGAAAGGGCAAAAGCATGAGTAGACAAGCATTGCATAGAGACGCTTTTGCCCCCCTTGCAGGGCACATTGGCGGCGGCCAACCGACCCCGGGCGATGCCCTGGGCGATGCGCCTGCCAGGCCTTCAGCCCGCCCCTTGAACGCTTGTTGGCTACAATTGGATACCTGCGAAACCTGAAAACCTGATTGATAGACCCCCTTAACCCATCACTGCCATGCCATCAAAATCATGGGGCATCATTTACTGTCCCAAAGAAGGGTCACCACGCACCCACAAACGCTGGAACAAGATCCGCCGCTACCTTGAACAGCAAGGAGTGGCCTTCGACTACGTGCAGAGCGAAGGAGCCGGCTCAGTAGAACGGCTGGCTTCCATGATGACGCGTGCCGGTTATGACACCATCATCGTGGTGGGCGGCGACGCTGCGCTCAACCATGCCCTGTGCGGCATCATGGACTCCAAGAGTCCGAGAGGTCATCACCCCGCACTGGGAGTCATACCCAACGGCTTCGGCAATGACTTTGCGAAATACTGGGGATTCACAACCGACGACCACAAGGCCACCATCAATTCGCTCTTGCTCCGCCGCCTGCGCAAAATCGATGTGGGCACAGTGACCATACCTCAGGATGAAGGCACAGACAAGCTCTACTTTCTGAACTGTATCAATCTGGGTGTCGCCTCTTCCATCACCGACCTCAAACGGAAGACAAGCAGCCTGCTGGCCCTCAAGACACTCTCCTACTTCATCTCTGCCCTGTTGCTGCTGTTCCAGCGCACGAATTTCAAATTCAAGTTCTCTATGAGCGGCGAACAAATATGCAGCCAGGCGATGACCCTCTGCATCGGTTCGGCACACGGCTATGGCCAGACACCCAGTGCTGTACCCTACAACGGCCTGCTCGACATCACCCTGGTCTCAAAACCGCAGATCACGCACATCATCCAAGGCCTGTGGCTTCTCTTCACCGGCCGTTTCCTGACGCACCGGGGCATCAGCGTGTGGCGCACCAAGCATATCCAGTTCCAACAGACCAGCCGCGCGCTGCTCAGCATCGACGGCCGCGTGTACCACAAGCAGACTGACCAGATCGACATAGGCATTCTACCCGAAGAAATCAATTTCCTGATACCATAGCGACACCATAAGAACTGACATATTCATCAGCCCCTCGGGACCGCCTTCTCCACATTCCCCTCCGAGATGCGCCGAAGCTCACCGACATTCAGGAATCGGATTTTTCGGCCCTTCACCTCCAGCAGACCGTTGTCGGCAAACATGGAGAGCGTGCGAATGGCATTGCTGGTTGTCATGTTTGACAAGGAAGCCAGGTCCTCACGCGAGATACGCAAGTCGAGTGTCTCCCCGTCATTCTCCATACCATAGATGTCCTGCAAGTCCAGCAGTGTTTCGGCCAGTCTTCCACGCACATGCTTCTGCGTCAAGCTCACAATGCGCTTGTCGGCCGCTCCTAGGTCAACGGCCAACGCCTTCACAAAGAAACGGCACAGTGCTGCATTGGTCCGCATCATGTTCAACACGATGCCCACAGGCAGCAACAACACGCTCGACTCCTCGAAGGCAGCCGCCTCGGTCACATAATTCTCATAAGCAATAGCTGCACGATAACCGAAAAACTGTCCCGGTCGCAACACACGGTTTATCAAACGCTTTCCTCCCAGTCCATCACGATATATCTTCACCCTTCCCGACAGCAGAAAGTACAGGTATTCAGGTCGTGCCCCCACCCGGTATATCATTTCATGCTTCTTGAAACGCTCCACGGTCAGTGTCATTTCCACCAGACGCTGTTCGTCTGCATCCAGCACGTTCCACACCTCACCCATCATGCGTGCGGCGGCCGACTTGCTATACTTTTCTATTTTAGGCATATGCTAACTTAGTTTCGTGTGTCTGTCTGAATCCATGCGGCCTGCACTGCACACCACCCATCCTACAACACACCGGATGCTGGCTGAAACAATGTCTGTTAAGTCCGCATTCTGCAAAGCCGAGTGAAAAAACACAAGGCATAAAACGCCGCAAAATTAGCAAAATCGCCATGCAGGACAAATAAATGTATACGTTTTTGCACCCCAAAACATGAAAAAAGGGGCTTTGGCCAAAATAATTCAAAAAAACTTTTTGGCCACAACAATTTTTGTCTACTTTTGAGAGCCGAATTGAAACCCATACTGCAAAGTCCATGTTGCAATTCGCAGAAGCGGCGACTCCCAAGCACCTTCACCGAAAGCCTGCACGCGACGGAACCGCCTATCCAAGCCTATTATAACAAACCTTTAAATCATATCAACCATGTGCTATCTAAGATTTGACA
This sequence comes from uncultured bacterium, assembly GCA_945869305.1. Taxonomy (GTDB): domain Bacteria; phylum Bacteroidota; class Bacteroidia; order Bacteroidales; family Bacteroidaceae; genus Alloprevotella. The sequence continues at coordinate 4,895 of CAMBOH010000078.1, read as the reverse complement.
AAGCGCAGATGACCAACTTGCAAGACTCCCTCAAAAAGGAGATGCTCATCACCAACCGGTCAGGTGCGTATTGTTCAACGACCCTTGTTGGGTGTAATATCCGAAAGTACGATGGACTGCTCGTAATTCCCATACCCGAGTTGGACGACGAAAACCACGTTCTCCTCTCCTCGCTCGACGAGACCGTCATCCAGCATGGCGCGGAATTCAATCTGGGCCTTCACAAGTACCAAGGAGAAAACTATAGTCCCAAGGGACACAAGTACATCGTCAGCTTCGAATGGGACCAGGTCCCCACCTGGACTTACCGCGTAGGTGGCGTGCTGCTCAAGAAGGAAATCATCTTCGAGCGCTACGTACACCGCATCCACATCCGCTACACCCTGCTTGAAGCCCACTCTGCCACCACACTCCGCCTCCGTCCCTTCCTCGCCTTCCGCAGCGTACGACAGTGGACGCATGAAAACGGCGTGGCAAACCTTGGCTACGACAACGTGAAGAACGGTGTGCGCATGTGCCTCTATCAGGGCTATCCCGACCTCTACATGCAGCTCAGCAAGAAGGCCGAGTGGAACTACTGCCCCGACTGGTATCGCGGCATCGACTACATAAAGGAACGCGAACGCGGCTACAATGCCATCGAAGACCTCGCCGTGCCCGGCTACTTCGAAATGCCCATCAAGAAGGGCGAAAGCATCATCTTCAGCGCCGGTGTCGAAGCTACCGACCCGAAGAGCATGAAGGAGTTTGTAGAAAACGAGATCCCTCGTCTCGACCATCGCGACAGCTTCTATCACTGCCTTGTCAACGCCGCCCACCAGTACCGCGTGAAGAAAGACGGCGAGACCTACATCCTTGCAGGCTATCCCTGGTTCAAGCCCCGTGCGCGCGACACCTTCATTGCCATGCCCGGCCTTACGCTGGCCATTGGTGAAGAAGAACGCTTCGAAGCCTACATGAGCACAGCCTCAAAGGCCATCTACAACTTCATCAACAAAGAGCCCATGTCGGTGGGCATCTACGAGACCGAACAGCCCGACACCCTGCTTTGGGCCGTATGGACACTCCAGCAATACGCCAAGCACACCTCGCGCGCAGCCTGCTACGAGAAGTACGGACAGCTGCTCAAGGACATCATGGCCTTCATCTGGAGCGGCAAACATCCCAACCTCTTCATCCACGACAACGGACTGCTCTATGCCAATGGCCGCGACCATGCCATCACCTGGATGAACTCGCAGGCCAACGGCCGTCCCATCGTGCCCCGTTCGGGCTATATTGTTGAGTTCAACGCCCTGTGGTACAACGCCCTCAAGTTCTTTGAGCAGGTCCTCAGCGAAAACGAAGCACCCGAAAATGCAGCCCTCGCCCAGAAAGCCGGTGCCGAAGCCGAAAAGGTGGGCCATTCGTTCAAGGAAGTCTTCCTCAACGAATACGGCTATCTCCTGGACTATGTCGACGGCCAGATGATGGACTGGAGCGTACGCCCCAACCAGCTCTTCGCCATCGCACTCGACTTCTCTCCCCTCGACATGAAGGAGCGCAAGTCTGTACTCGACATCTGCACCAAAGAGCTTGTCACCCCCAAGGGCATCCGTTCGCTTTCGCCCAAGAGTGGCGGCTACACCCCCATGTATGTCGGTCCGCAGACCCAGCGCGACTATGCCTACCATCAGGGTACGGCCTGGCCTTGGCTCACCGGCTTCTATCTCGAAGCCTACCTGCGCGTCTACCGCATGAGCGGTGTCAACTACATCGAACGCCAGCTCATCGGCTTCGAAGAAGAACTCTTCTACCACTGCATCGGCACCATTCCCGAACTCTTCGACGGTAATCCGCCCTTCCACGGACGCGGTGCCATGTCCTTCGCCATGAACGTGAGCGGTATTCTCCGCGCACTTCGCCTGCTTGAGAAATACAATAATGCCATGGAATAAGCCACTGCCGGAGAGGCGCTTCACAACCTTGTGAAGCAGCCCCTCCCGCAAGGCAACTTAAAATGTGAAACTTATGAAAGTGCTAATGTTCGGTTGGGAGTTCCCTCCTCACATCCTCGGTGGACTTGGAACTGCCAGTTACGGCATCACGAAAGGCTTGGCCGCACAGCCTGATATGCAAATCACCTTCTGTCTGCCCAAACCCTGGGGCGACGAGGACAAGAGCTTCATGAACATCATTGGTCTGAGCGAAACTCCCATCGTATGGCGTGATGTCAACTACGACTACGTGAAGGAACGCCTCGGCACCAAGATGGACCCGCAGCTCTACTACAGCCTGCGCGACCACATCTATGCCGACTTCAACTACCGCCTCACCGATGACTTGGGCTGCATAGAGTTTTCCGGACGCTATCCCGAAAACCTGCAGGACGAAATCAACAACTACTCCATTGTGGCCGGTGTCATTGCCCGCCAGCAGCAGTACGACATTATCCACGCACACGACTGGCTCACCTATCCTGCCGGCATCCATGCCAAGAACGTGAGCGGCAAGCCCCTGGTTATCCATGTGCACGCCACTGACTTCGACCGTTCACGCGGTCATGTCAACCCCACGGTCTACGGCATCGAAAAGGACGGTATGGACCACGCCGACTGCATCATGTGTGTGTCTGAACTGACCCGCCAGACGGTTATCAACCACTACCACCAGGACCCTGCCAAGTGCATCACCATGCACAACGCCGTCTATCCGCTCTCGCAGGACATCCTCGACATGGTGGCCGAACGTCGCAAGCAACGTGAGAACCGCAAGGAGAAGGTGGTCACCTTCCTCGGACGCATCACCATGCAGAAGGGCCCCGAATACTTTGTCGAAGCTGCCGCACTGGTACTGCAGCGTACACACAACATACGCTTCTGCATGGCAGGCTCCGGCGACATGATGAACGACATGATCAACATGGCTGCCGCACGTGGCATTGCCGACCGCTTCCACTTCCCGGGCTTCATGCGCGGCAAGCAGGTCTACGAGGCTTTTGCCGACTCCGATGTCTACGTCATGCCTTCTGTCAGCGAGCCCTTCGGTATTTCGCCCCTCGAAGCCATGCAGTGTGGTGTGCCTTCCATCATCTCCAAGCAGAGCGGTTGTGCCGAAATTCTTGACAAGTGCATCAAAACAGACTATTGGGACATCTATGCCATGGCCGACGCCATGTACTCTCTCTGCACCAACGAGTCGCTCCACGAATACCTCAAGGTTGAAGGAAAGAACGAAGTTGATCAGATTACCTGGGAGAAGGTAGGCGAGCGCATATACAATGTATACAGCAGCCTCATCCACTAACCCACAGGCCCGCTAAAGTATAACAAGAGTCACATTCACACTACTTACGCTGGCCTCCAAAAGGCTTACTGCCACAGCCAGCCTTAAAACCCCAATTCATCATGAAAACAGTTTGTCTTTATTTCGAGATACACCAGAATATCCACCTGAAGCGTTACCGTTTCTTCGACATCGGCACTGACCACTACTACTACGATGACTACGAGAACGCACGCTCCATCTCCGAAACAGCCGAACGTTCCTACGTGCCTGCCATCGAAGCACTCATTGAAATGGCCAAGGCCAATCCCGACTATTTCAAGTGTGCCTTCTCGCTTTCGGGCTGTGCCATCGAACAGCTTGAGAACCACGCTCCCCAGGTTATCGAACTCCTGCAGCAGCTCAACGAGACTGGCTGCGTCGAGTTCCTGGCCGAGCCTTACTCGCATGGCTTCTCCTCTCTGAAGAACGAAGAGACCTTCCGCGACGAAGTGAAGCGTCTCTGCACCAAGGTGAAGAACCTCTTTGGCAAAGAGCCCAAGATCTTCCGCAACTCCTGCCTCATCTACAGCGATGAAATCGGCGAACTCGTTGCCTCCATGGGCTTCAAGGGCATGCTTGCCGAAGGTGCCAAGCACGTATTGGGCTGGAAGAGTCCTCACTTCGTCTACAACTGCAACCGCAACCCGCAGCTCAAGCTCCTGTTGCGCGACCACTCGCTGTCAGAGGACATCTCCTACCGCTTCAACGACTCTTCCTGGAGCGAATACCCCCTCTTCGCCGACACCTATGCCAACTGGATTGCCAACCTCCCCGAAGAGGAGCAGGTCATCAACATCTTCATGGAGCTGTGTGCACTCGGCATCTTCCAGCCGCTGTCGTCCAACATCCTGGAGTTCATGAAGGCCCTTCCCGCCCAGTTCAAGGAACGCGGCATCTCGTTCAGCACTCCGTCTGAAATCTGCGCCAAGGTCAAGTCGGCCGGCGATCTCACCGTCAGCTATCCCACTTCATGGGTTGACGAAGAACGCGATCTCTCGCCCTGGTTGGGCAACTGCATGCAGCAGGAAGCCATCGAGAAGCTCTACTCCATTGCCGACCGTGTACGCATCTGCCGTGACCGTCGACTCATGCAGGACTTCGACTATCTCCAGGCATCCAACAATCTGCGCTTCATGTCGACCAAGCCCAACAGCTACGGCGGCTATCGCGGTATCTATGATTCGCCCTACGATGCCTTCACCAACTACATGAACATCCTGGGTGACTTCATTACCCGCGTGAACGACCGCTACCCGCTCGACATTGACAACGAAGAGCTCAACTCCCTGCTCACCACCATCAAGAACCAGGGTGACGAACTGGAACGCAAGGACAAGGAAATCTCGAAGCTGCAGAACATGCTCGCTCGCCTCGAAAAGAAGGAAGACGGCGCAGCCAAGAAAGCACCTGCCAAGAAAGCTCCTGCCAAAAAGGCTGCTGCCAAGAAAGCTGAGTAACTCTGTATCTGAACCCAAGTGTATATGACCCTATCTGCCGTCTGGCCGGACACCGCTCCGCGCCAGACGGCCTTGTTTTGTTCACTTGTAGCTGACAAGCGTTTAAGGAGCGGGCTGAAGGCCCAGCAAGCG
>CAMBOH010000077.1 GCA_945869305.1 uncultured bacterium | reverse complement strand
AAATTATACATTATTTCTGTTGCCTTTTCATGAGTTCTTCCTGCTGCTTCTGCAGGGCCTCAAGGCGTGCAGCGAGTCCGCTGGGCTTCTTGTTCGGGTTGTTCTTGTTTGCCTCATAGTTGGCCTCCAGCTTGGCCAAGAGTTTGGCATCGTCGGTCGTGCGGCGGAGCCACCACATGGTCAGGGCACTGAAAAGGAGGGAGATGAAATAGTAGTAGTTCAGCCCCGAAGAGTACTTGTTGAACATGAAGAAGAAGAACAGGGGCATGAGCATCATCATCCACTGCATCATCTTCATCTGCTGTGCCTGTTCGCCCGACATCGTTTCACGCTGCTGGCGCATGGTCATGAAGCTATAGAGCAAGTTGGTAGCGCAGAAGAGGAGGCAGAAGAGGCTGAGGTGGTTGCCAAGCCCCCAGATGTCGAAGTTCCAGGAAATGAGGCTGTCGTAGGTGGAGAGGTCTTCGGCCCAGAGGAAGCTCTGCTGGCGGAGTTCGATGGCGTTCGGCACGAAGTTGAACATGGCAATCCAGATGGGCATCTGGATGAGCATGGGCAGACAGCCGCCCATTGGGCTCACGCCGTATTGCGAATAGAGCGTCATCATTTCCTGCTGGCGCTTCATGGCATCTTCCTGCTTGGGGTATTTGGCCGTGATGGCATCCACTTTGGGCTTCAGCACACGCATTTTCGCACTGCTCATGTAGCTCTTGCGTGTCGGCACGTAGACGATGACGCGGAGCAGCAGGGTGATGAGCAGCAGCACGATGCCCATGGGCAGGCCCATGCGGGTGAAGAAGTCGAAGACGTAGAGGGTGAAGTAGCGGTTGATCCAGCGCACGATAGGCCAGCCGAGATAGACCAGCTCCTGCAGGTCGTTGTCGTGGGCCGACACCTTATGGTCGTCCATCGACTGCAGCAGGCGGTAATTGTTCGGACCGAAGTAGAACTGGAAGCGGCTGGCCTTGCTGCCCGAGGGGTCGAAGGGGGCCTGCATCTGTGCGGCATACTGCTTCAGGTAGCCGCTGCCTTCCTGGAGCTGCTCGCTCTTCACGTCGACTTCGGTCAGCGGTTCGGCCGACATGAGGACGGCGCTGAAATACTGGTTCTTGAAGGCAACCCAGTCGACGCTTCCTGTCACGCTCTCCTGCTCGGTCTCGGCCTCCGACAGCTTTTCGGTGTCGTCGCCGTGGAGCTTGTAGGTCAGCGTGGAGTACATGTTCTCGAAGTAGAAGCCCTTTTCGTGCTGGGCCACACGGTCGTTCCAGTCAATCTGCATCACCTTCGTCGTGGCGGGAATATGCTTGGCCAGGCCGTTGGTCCTGACGGTAAAGTTGAGCAGGTAGTTGTCGGGCAGCAGGGCGTACTCCACATCGAGCGTCGCCCCATCGGCTGCGGTGAGGCGGAGCGTCAGGGTGGAGTCGGTCTGGCTGACGGGCGTGAAGTAGTAGTCACGCAGGGCGAACTGGCCTTCCTTCGTGTCGAAGGTGAGATTGAAGGCGGCATCGTTCTTGGAGTAGAGCAGCAGGGGGGTGTCTTTGCCGGCCTCGAAGTCGGTGTAGCTCTTGTACTCCTTGAGGAGCACTTCGCTCACGGCGGCGCCCTGGGTGGCAATCTTCACCTGTACCTTGTCGTTATGGAGCGTGACCTCGCGGTTCGTTCCCTGCGTGGCGGCGAAGAAGATGTCGGATGAATCAGACGCCTGCGGCCTCACCACCTCTTTCGAGAGCGAAGCGGCATCCTTTACGGTGTCGACGACAGCAGCCTGCTGGCTTTGTTCGGCAGGTGCTACGGGTTGCGTAGGGGTGTTGTACCAGCTGAAGCCGATGAGCACAAGGGCTATCAGCACGAGGCCAACAATGGTGTTCTTGTCCATGAATTGTTTTGAAATAGTCTGTTGTGTGAAGCAGTGAATAAGAGGGCGCGCCGCGACCGCGGCAAGTCTGCAACGATGAGGTTATCCCATTACCGCCCTCGCCCCAAGGGAGGCGAAGCAGTAACACGATAACCTCATGATGCCGTAACGGGGATAAATGTCAGGGTTCGAGGGCGGAATGTGGGCCGGGGGCTTCCGCCGGGAGGGGACTTGCGTGCTTCCATGGCGATGTCCGCCCCCAGGCCTTCCTGCTACAGGCGGCAGGCCGCGCCTTTCCCTTACTGTTGTGCAGCCAGCCCGGCGCAGGTCCTGATGAAGTCGAGGAAGAGGGCGTGGGGCTTCAGCACCGTGCTCGAATATTCGGGGTGGAACTGGGTGCCCACATACCAGCGCAGGTTCGGCACTTCGACGATTTCCACCAGCTCGGTGTCGGGATTCGTACCCACGCAGTGCATGCCTGCCTGCTCGTATTCCCGACGGAAGTCGTTGTTGAACTCATAACGGTGGCGGTGACGCTCGCGGATAATCTCCTTGCCGTAAATCTGGCGCACGCGGCTTCCCTCGGCCAAGGCACACTCGTAGCCGCCCAGACGCATGGTGCCGCCCATGTTCGTGATGTTCTTCTGGTCTTCCATGATGTCTATCACGTTGTGCGTGGTCTTGGGGTCCATTTCGATGGAGTTGGCGTCTGCGTAGCCGAGCACGTTACGGCCATATTCGATGACCATCATCTGCATGCCCAGACAGATGCCGAAGGTGGGCAGGTCGTGCTCGCGGCAATAGCGGGCGGCCAGTATCTTGCCTTCAATGCCGCGCTGTCCGAAGCCCGGACAGATCACGTAGCCCTGCATTCCGGCCAGCATCTCGCCCACGTTGTCGGGCGTGATCTTCTCGCTGTTGATGAAGTGGCACTTCACCTTGCGGTCGTTGTAGGTGCCTGCCTGTGACAGGGCTTCGAGGATACTCTTGTAGGCATCCTGCAAGTCGTACTTGCCGACGAGGCCGACGTTGACCACTTCGGTGGCCTTGTGGCGACGGTCCAGGAAGGAACGCCAGGGGCCCAGCCCCGGAGTTTCGCCTACGGGCATGTCGAGCTTGCGCAGGATGGTGGCGTCGAGCTCCTGCTCCTGCATGCGCAGGGGCACTTCGTAGATGGTCGGTTCATCGAGACTCTGCACCACGGCCTCGGGCGACACGTTGCAGAAGTTTGCGATTTTACGGCGGAGGCCCGAGTTCAGCGGGTGTTCTGCGCGGAGCACGAGGATGTCGGGCTGGATACCGATGCTCTGGAGCTCCTTTACGGAGTGCTGGGTGGGCTTGGTCTTCAGCTCGCCCGCAGCGGCGAGATAGGGCACGTAGGTCAGATGTACGCACACGGCGTTCTTGCCCAGCTCCCACTTCAGCTGACGGATGGCCTCCAGGAAGGGCTGGCTCTCGATGTCGCCCACCGTGCCGCCGATTTCGGTAATCACGAAGTCGTACTTGTGCTTCTTGCCCAGATAGAGCATGTCGCGCTTGATTTCGTCGGTAATGTGGGGAATCACCTGGATGGTCTTGCCCAGATAGTCGCCCCGACGTTCCTTGTCGATGACGCTCTGGTAGATACGTCCCGTGGTGAAGTTGTTGTAGCGGGTGGTCTGTATGCCCGTAAAGCGTTCGTAATGTCCCAAGTCCAAGTCAGTTTCCTGGCCGTCGTCGGTCACATAGCATTCGCCGTGCTCGTAAGGGTTCAGCGTACCCGGGTCGATGTTGATATACGGGTCGAACTTCTGGATGGTAATGTGGTAGCCGCGTGCCTGCAGCAACTTGCCGATTGAGGAGGAGATGATTCCCTTGCCGAGCGAAGAAGCCACGCCGCCAGTCACGAAAATGTACTTAGTCTCTGCCACGATGATATGCGTTAAGTGTTTGAGATGTTTCGAGGTGATACACAGTTTTGCGCGGCAAAATTAGTGCAAACGCGAAACTCGGGCAAAAGAAATGCCGAAAAAGTTGCTCTGCGCCGGTCGCCTGCCCTACTTCCTGAAGCTGAGGACGGAACCTCTCCTATTTATATATAGGAGTGGGAGACTGGATTCGGTGGCGGCACGCAGCCCGACAGCGAAGGGAGCCGGCAAAGGCTCCGGAACAACTCGGCACATAGGCCAAACAACTCGGCACATAGGATTATCTGAGCGGCACTTGGGAGGGAACACATCGGCACTTTGTCGCGACCGGCCTGCACGCGCACAATCTGGGACGTAAATGGATAAAGGGGGGGGGCATGAACTTGTCTGACCGGGGATGCCGGATGTATCGCACACTCCAGAAATTGATTGGATGCGCCCTATTTATATACGTGTTTTTTCGCCTGCAAAATTCGTTCAACCCTTCAGCCGACCCTTCATTCTCGTTGATTCTCAACAGGGAACGGGCTGAAGGGTTTGAAATTCAAAACCTTCAGGAAGGTTCAGCCTGACTTCATCGTCGAAACCTCATTGGGCAATCCGTTTTAATCCGCCTGGGTTCCGACGAACACACTCATTCATCATCGGAACTTATTCGGAACTCATTCGGATTATCCGTTTGACTCCCGATGATAACCCAAACGATTGCCATGGCTTCTTCAAGCATTCAAGACACTGGGAGAGCACCGTCGCCTGGAATCGAACATTTACGACCATTCGCGGACCATTCGCGGTAATTTACATTCCCCAAAAGCTGAAGGGTTAGCTGAAGGGGCTGAAAGGTTTGAAATCCAAACCCTTCAGCCTGTTTCCTGTTGAGTATCAACGAGAATGAAGGGTCGGCTGAAGGGTTGAACGATTTTTTCGGCTTTAAAAATGCGTATATAAGGGGCGTATGATTCATCATCGGAGCTCGTTCGGAACCTCTATTTGACCATCCGTCTTAAAACCGTTTGAGTTCCGGTGATGAAAAAAACAATTGCACCATCGCCTCTCATCGGATATCCACGACCATTCTCGGCAATTTACGTTCCCAAACTTCCTGAAGACCCCAAAGCCGGACTGAAACGCGCCTACACATCCGCACTGCTCCCCAACATGAATTCCCAACATGAAAGCGGCCCAATCGCACTTAATTGGCCAAAAATTTCTTCATTCCCAATATAAATCCTTACATTTGCCCCCAACATCAGCTTATCACCAAAGCCTGCGTACGCTGACAAGCGCAGGCACATACACCAAATCATCTAACACATGAAGAACATTCTACTCCGAAAAAGCCTGCTCGTGCTGCTCTGCGCTGCATGGTCTGTGCTCTGCGGCCACTCCCAGGCTCTTACCGAACTGGAACAAGGCAAGGCCTACCGCTTTCTGAACGTCGGCCAGCCGAACTACGCGCTCGCCGCCGGCACGACAGCCGTAGGACAGACCGCCACCTCGGGCTGCACCGAATCCGAGTACAGCCAGCTGTGGGTGGTGGCCGACATCACCACACTGAACGGCGTGAACCAATACCGCCTGCGCAACATGGGCAGCGGTCTCTACCTGCAATCCTCGACCGCCGTGAGCGGCAAATGGCAGATGGTGAGTGACCCCAACGAGGCCAACACGCAGCTGTATCTCGTCACGCTGGGCGGCACGCACAACTCGCTCAGCCTCAACAACAGCACAGGCGGCTATATGCTCATGCACCTCGACGGCAGTCAGGACGTGGTGTGCTGGGAAGGAGCCACAAACGAATCAACGCAATGGGACATTGTGGAACAGTCCATCGACGAGGCGACCATCGAAGCCAACTGGAAGTCGCTGGAGGGCACCATGTACACCCAAGCACAGATTGAGTCCATGCAGGCCGCGCTGGAGGCTATGTTCAGCGACATGGCCTGCACCACCCTGCGACCCGCCTACGCCCAAATGGCAGAGGCTACGCTGACGGCCGACGGCAACTACACCAAGCTGCCCGCAGCCCTCCAGCAGATGGTGCTGAAAATCTGGAAGACACAGAACGACATCCCGCTCACGGAGGCCTGGCGCGAAGACAACTTCGACACATCGAAACCCGCCTGGGACGGTGACTATGCCCGCCGCTTCCGCATACAGAACTATGAGGTCTACACCGAACGCGACTGCACCAACCAGGCACTGAAGGTGAACATCCACACCAACCTGAACAACCCGACCGGCATCTTCGGCAACAAGCGTCAGGCCCTCTTCATCATGGTCGACCAGGACGTGCCCAACAACGCCTCGCTCTACTTCGGCACCTACCAAGGACACGGACAGGCCGGCAACTACAACGACGGCGTAGAGCTGCACAAGGGTCTGAACGTGGTGGCAACCTGGGAAGACAAGACCTGGTCGTGCATCTACTACACCGCCAAGACCATGAAGGCATGGGACGGCAGCACGAACCTGGCCGACTTCTCGCTGGCTGACTTCCCCGACCTCACCATCCACATTGAGGGCGGAAACATCAACGGCTTCTACAACGCCGTGGGCGATGACCGCTGGGCACACGACGCGGCCACTACCGGATGTGACAGCGGACACAACCTCAGCACGCTGGCCACCACGCTGACCAAGGCCGACGGAACCCAGACTGCCCCCAACGACAACCTGCTGCAGTCGAACAACGTATACCCCAAAGGCGACAACGAAGGCGACTGGGACTACTACGCCGCACGCAACGTGCTCGACGACCTGACCATCCTGGGCCGCTACCAGACCATCCAGTTCAGCTTCAACACGCCCGATGCCAGCCATCAGGACTACTGCACAGACTACTGGTTTACAACCAAGAACGGGTCGCGCCGCGTGCGCATCACCGACTGGCTGGAACGCTGGGACCGCATCATGATGAGCGAACGACTGGTGCTGGGCGTGCTGAGCCGGGAAGAAGTGGAGGAAGCCAACGCCCGCTACCACGCCTGGGACAACACGAAACACGACATCTTCAGCTATACAGGCAACGATGCGGAATGGGGAGTGGACTACTCCAACCACTACCGCCTGCATGGGCTGGCCATTTCGACCACCGACCCCGGCACCTACATGTCGGGCGGCTGGACCAGCGCGAACTACAACAACAACACCCTGCCCGACATCATCGGAAAGATGAATGACGGGAACTCGGCCGGAGGCGTGCTCTGGGGACCGGCCCACGAAATGGGACACCAACACCAGCAGCTGCTCAACATGCGCGGCCTCACGGAGGTGTCGAACAACATGTTCTCGAACGTGGCCGTGTGGTATGACGGACGCGGCACCTCGCGTACCAATGCAGGCCAAGGCGACCTGAGCAACGTGCTCGAAGCCTACAACACCGACGGCCACGACTTCTTCACCAACAACATCTGGGCACAGACGCAGATGTTCTACAAGCTGTGGCTCTACTACCACCTCGTGGGCAAGAACACGAACTTCGTGCCCCGACTCATCGAGATGCTCCGCCGCGACCCCATGATCATCCAGTATGACCAGCTGGGCAGCACCAGCCTGCTGCACTTCTACAAGAAGACGTGCGAGGCCGCCGGCGAAGACCTCACCGACTTCTTCCGTGCCCACGGCTTCTTCGAAGTGATGGACAAGCGCTTTGTGGGCGACTACAGCAGCGCCGAATACACGCAGACGCAGGCCGACATCGACGAGGCCATCAACTACATCAAGGCCAAGGGCTATCGGGAGAACCGCGAAATCATCTTCATCAACGACAACGCACAGAACGTGACCTACCTGAAGCACGACGGCGTTACCGCCCGCAAGCTCTGGGACGGCAAGGCCTTTGCTGACCTGGGCAGCTACACGGCCTACCAGAATGCAGGCGAATCGCCCATCAGCGGCACCTACCGCCTTACGCTGAACGGCAACGAGGTGACGCTCACCGGTGCAGAAGGCGGCGTGGGCTTCCTCATCTATGACGAGGACGGCAAGCTGCTGGCCTTCTCCAACGACTACACCTTCCCCGTCAGCGAGGCCACAACGGCGGCCTTGGCGGCAGGCAAGGCCACGGTACTGGCCATTACCGGCTCGGGCGAAACAATAGAAGTGGGCGTTGACAATGCCGGAGCTACCGAGAGCCTGCTGAAAGCTGCCCTCGAAAAGGCCCGGGAACTGCTCACCCATGTGGACGACGGAGGCACCTCGGGCAACGACTATACCCGCGTAGGCTTCTACCGCCAAGACGAAGTGGCCGCCCTGCTGACAGCCTACAACGAGGCCCTCGCCATCTACAACGGCAACCTGACGGCCAGCTACCTCACGGCCTACGAAGCGCTGAACAGTGCCTACACCGATGTGATGGCCAACAGCCATGCCCAGGTGACACTGCTTCCGGGCAGTGCCTGCGTGCTGGCCAACTACGCCTACTCCGAACGCTATATGGCCGAAGACGCCGAGGGCAATGTCATCACCAACACGCAGTCGGGCGGCGTGAATCCCTCCACCGTGCCGGCCAACGGACAGTGGATATTTGAAGAAGCCGGCGAGGCCAACGTATACTACCTCAAGAATGCCAACTCGGGCCAGTATGCCCAAGCCCTGAAACGCTCCACGGTGCTCAAGACGGGCAGCACGCCCGTAGGCTACACCCTCCACACCATCGATACGGGCCTGTTCTCGCTGCGCTACAACGGAGCCGCCAGCAACACCCTCCACTCGGCTGCAGGCGTAAGCTACAAGGTCGTGGGCTGGGATGACAATGAGGACCCCTCGCAGTGGTACATCACCATGGTCAGCAAGGACGAAGTGACCGAACTGAGGCAGGAGCTCGCCGCCCTGGCCGAAAAGACGCAACAGCTGATTGGCCAGATGGCCACCGTGAGCCCCAAGGGCACACAGGACATGAGCCGCTTCGCCCTCAGCAGCAACGCGCCCGAACCCGGACACGGTCCTAACCTGGCCGTTGACGGCAACACCGAGACCTTCTTCCACACGGCCTGGTACGGTTCGGCTGTCAACGAGGACCACTACCTGCTCATCGACTGCGGCGAGGGTCTGAGCCTGGGCGACTTCACGCTGAACTACTACACGCTGCCCGTGTCGGCCTACAACGTCGATGCTCCCACCGTGATGGTCATCGAAGGTAGCAACCGCACAGGCTCCGACGGCCTGCCCGCCGACTTCACCGAAATAGCCACACTCACCTCCAACGATGCCACCCCGCTGCCTACGGCCAAGAACCAGTACTACACCTCGGGCGTACTGGGCAACGGCGAGGACTACCGCTTCATCCGCCTGCGGGTGACGAAGACAACGGGCGGCCTGTTCGGCACGCACTACTACTTCGGTCTGGCCGAACTGGGCATCTACCGCATGGAGAACGCCGTGCACAACATCGACGGCCGCTTCACCACACTGACGAAGGACGATGTGATGGGTGCGCTCGACGAGGTGCAGTGCGCCAGGCTGCTGCTGGACTACAGCACCACGACCCTGAGCGAACTGCAAACCGAGTACAACGCGCTCAACCTCATCTACAACTACCTGCTCGACATCTACAACGAAGGCAAGGACAACCCGATCATCACACAAATTGGCCAGACAGCCGGCAGCCAGCCCCAAGCACCCGTCATCTACGACATGCAGGGCCGCAGGCTCAACCGCATCGTGCAGCCGGGCATCTACCTCATCAACGGACAGAAGAAGTGGGTGAGAACCCTCTGACCCTGACGCTCCTGACTCCGTCGGAGCACTGAGAACCAATAAAACTTATGGTTTTGGCCTCAAGTCGGACGACCGCTCCGACTGAAGCTGAAACCATAAACTTTACAAGTTTCGCAAGTTCAATCAGGGCGCATATGCAAGCGTTCAACGCACGCCCCGAGGGGGCAACATGCGTTCAACGCACGCCCCGAAGGGGCAACGAGCACATAGCCCAGGGCATCGCCCTGGGTATGATGAAGCGATGAAGTGCGCCCTGAAAGGGCAAAAGCATGGATACGAAACGCTTGTGTTCTGACGCTTTTGCCCTTTCAG